>JAKADJ010000184.1 GCA_021820645.1 Bacillota bacterium | reverse complement strand
CCCACAACCCGATAAGACGGCTGCCAGCGCCGTAACTGGCACGAGATAACGTAAAGGTTTCAAAAGTATTCGACACTCCCCAAAATTATCCAATTAAATACTTTACATTAAATGCTTCCCCGTAAAAGTATTTGGCTCTATCATATCATCACCGTGTCAACCTGCATGCCATTTTGGGTGCGTGAGGTTCTGGGTCCTTTTTTAATCTCTACCGATCATTCGTCGCGTGATGATAACGAAGGGTCCTGGTCATCCTCAATTGTGGTGCTGGCCAGCCCCAACACATGTGCCTTTATTAGCTCGCTCCTATTGCGATGGGGATCATCATCCACCCAGTCCTGCAATCGATCCAGCCATCGGCCCACTTCGGGTCCCGGGGAGATCCCAGTCCACTGCATGATGTCTTGGCCGGAAGCTTGCAACTGACGGAGTGCGGCCGGGTATTCTCGTTGCAATGTTGCCACTCGAAGCCGTACTACGGCTTCCTGGTTCCAGACGCTCCCCGCCCCACGCACATCCATGCTACGCAGATCCAAAAGCTCTGCCACCACCTCCTCACCCTGTTCCCGAATCAGGCGCCGAATTGTCCGGTCCTCGGCCGCTTCCCAAGGAAACAGGTGAAACTCAATCAGGAGTGCCACGCGCTCGATACTCGCGTTGTCCCAACCCAGGCGTGCCAACATACGCGAAGCGTATAGGGCACTGACCCGATCATGTCCATAAAAATGGCCGATCCCGGTTTCGTCCAGCCAAAAACAACTTGGCTTGGCAATGTCATGGAGGAGCCCCGCCAACCGCAAAAGTGGTGTGCACCCCCATCGTGCTGTCTCCAATAGATGCTGGTGGACCGGGTTGGCATGGCGCGGGTCATATTGGATGAAGTTCCGGCAAGCCACCCATTCGGGCCAGATCACACCGAGGATACCGGTCTCGTCGAGCATAGCCAATGCATCGCTAAAGTGCGGCGTGGCCAGTAATTTAGTAAGTTCATCCCGTTGCCTCTCCCCGCTGACACTCACGATACGGTCTTTCAGCTGCTGAATCGCTCGAAAGGTTTGGGATTCTAACCGCATCGGATGACCATTGAGGTCACGGCCCACAAAGCGAATAGCGCGCAACATCCTTAAGGGATCCTCATTAAATCGGGCCCGCGGGTCCCCAACCGTAACAATGCGACCCCGGGCTAAATCCTGAGCCCCTCCATACGGGTCAATCAGGGTCCCATCAAACGCCATGGCGATAGCATTCATGGTAAAGTCGCGTCGACTTAAGTCCTCCTCGATGCTCGCGGCAAACTCGACATGGTCGGGACGACGCCCATCGCGGTACCGCCCTTCACGACGGAACGTAGTGACCTCAATGGGCCCTCCCTCACTTAGCCAGGTCACGGTGCCAAATGCCTTGCCCGTTGGGATCACCCGATAACCTTTTTGTCTGCCTATGGCCTCAACCGCGTCGGGGGTGAGCCGGGTGGTCAAGTCCCAATCTTCGGGCACGCCATGCCCCAGCAGATCTCTCAAGGCACCCCCCACCAGATAAGTGGGTTCGCTTTCGTTTAACCAAGCCCAGACCTTAGTCACCGGAGCAGGCACCTGTTCTAACATGTTAGAGTCATTCCTCCACGGGATTTTTTTGACTGGTTACGAACTTACCGCCCTATCGCCTTTCCCGGATATCCTCATGGGGTCGAGCTGTGCCGGGAACTCAATAGGCAACACCCCACCATTACACCAATCGAGATACTAACCCGAATTATAGACGTTTTCTCGCGTGCCCAATCGCCCCAAAAATTCTCGGCCTTAATCCCGTGGGGCGGGGGTAATGGGATGCGTTCTTCTCTCATGACAGAGATCTCGCGCATTAAAGAAACATCGAGCCGGATCACACTGAGCAGGATGTTATGGCAACCTTACCTCACCCTACATCGACTCCACTCCGAAACCAGTCTGTGATCGACCCGCATTAGAGTGTGTCTTATAATCGCAAAAGACGGGGGTGGCACCCCAGCCTCCCGACGTGACACTCGGACGCGATCAAGGCGCGCATTGGACTGCTCTCAGCCGCTGGAGGGGATGAAGTGAGATTCGAATCGCGTGACACCTTGGTAAGCACCATCCGCCCCACCGACTGGAATGACCTCGTCGCCGTGTATCACTCCAATCAGGCCTTTTTAATCCATCATCTGCCGCGGAGCCGGGTGACCCTAGAATGGATCGCCAGGGAAATTAACACCATGCGCTGCACGAGATTTGTTTCCTGTAAGGTGGTGGCAAAGTCTTCGCATCAAATCATCGGACTCCTAGACACCAAAATAGACACCACGGCTTATTTGTCTCTTCTTAAGATGCATCACGATTATGCGCATCAAGGACTTGGAACACAGGTTTACCACGCCTTCGAGTCCTATGCTCTGTCCCACGGAACTCGCTTCATTCGCATCGACGTCGCAACCGGATACGATGATTCCGTCCTCCACTTCTGGCAACTCCAGGGCTTTGAGGCGATCCAGGAACTGTCCATTCATTGGAATGGACACCATTTCCCGGCACTCCTGATGATAAAACCGCTAGCTACGGATGCACCCGAATAACGCGGCACGATATGGACGATCCGGACATCGCACTCGCCATGCCGTTGTTATAGCCCGGTGACAAAAATCGCGCTAGGCAAATCTTCGGACTCTGTTAGACTCAAGAGAAGAGGTGATGTATGTGGATGATGTGATTGTAATTGGTTCCGGTCCATCGGGGAGCACTGCCGCTCGCTTGTTGGCAGCGCAAGGATTACAGGTTAGAATGCTCGAGGCTATGACGTTACCCCGGATTAAACCCTGTGGCGGGGCGTTGACGACACGAGCTCTCGACTTGCTCCCGGCGGGTTATGAGTCCTATACCAAAACGCATCCGACCCAGTGGACATTTAGTAACAGCACCAAGGCCGTCACCATCGACTCCACAACTCCCTATTGTCACACAGTAGAACGCCAGTACTTCGACCAGTGGTTAGCGTCCGAAGCGGTCACCCAAGGAGCCTCGTTGATAGAAGGCACTCCGGTGGTCGACATCGAACCCCTATCGGCCGGTTACGCAGTCAGAACCGCAAATCGCGACACCTTCGAGACCCGGTATTTAGTCGGTGCCGACGGGGGTCATGGCGTCTCGGCTCGACTGTTGGGATTTCCTCGTGCCAAGAACGGGGCCGCCGTGGAAGTGGAAGTCCCGGTCTCCGACGCGCTTTTCGAGACCTGGAGAGACCGTGTCGAAATTGATATCGCCCGCTACCCTTGGGGCTATGCCTGGGTCATCCCCCGTTATCCAGTCTTAAATATTGGAGTGGGCTCGTTCCGACCCCAAAAACTTGGTCTTAAAGGGTTGCTGCGCCAATACCTTTCGGAAAAATTACCGGAATTGGGCCAAGACACCGTACCTAAGATTCTGGCCCACCCGCTCCCGTATCGCACGCGATGGGGGCAATTGGCCAATGACCGTGCCGTGTTGGTCGGTGATGCCGCCGGTCTTATGGATGCCTTTTCGGCGGAAGGCATCTATTCGGCGCTACGTACCGGTCATCTCGCAGCCCAAAGCATCGGCCAAGCCGCCGGTCACAATACCAAAATCCAAGACTACGAGACAGCGATACGGGCCGAGTTTTGGCCCCATTTACGATCGGCGGTCACCATGGCCCACCTCTTTTATCCGCTCTCCCAGTTCTGGTCGAATATTTTCCTCAAGGACACGCGGCTATTAGAAACCTATTTAGCGGTCGCCCAGGGCACTGCCACCTACCCCGAACTGCTGCATAACACCAAAATATCTCTCCTCGCGCATGCCAAGATCCGTATGCCGCGTGTGGAAGAGACCTAGGTTGTGAGCGCATCAATCCATAAAGAGCCCACCCGCTCACGGTCTAGCGCCCGTGCCCGCTGTTTGGCCAAGAGGGAGAACGCCCCACGAATGCGGTCGTTGTCGAGCCAACGCTCAATGCCTTCGGCTAAGGCCATGGGCTCGCCGATGCTAACGATTTTCCCGAGTGTGCCCTTGGCCAATACTTCTCGCGACGCATGGGGCGCGTTAGTGGCGATCACCGGTACCCCGACGCTCATCGCCAGGTGCATGTCCCATCCGCTTCCGTCAAAATACTGGGGCGCCACAAAAATTTGCGCCCGATGAATCCATGCGGCGGCATCTTCTGCAAATCCCGAAAAATATGCGGGAATTCCAAGCGAACGGCAAAGTTGTTCATGACTAGCCGTGAGGGGTCCCTCACCTAGAACCAGCAGGCGAACCGGGTAGCCATGGTCCTTGACAATCCGAAGCGCATTAATCAGGACCTCCATCCCTTTCAATGCATCAAGCCGACCCATGACGGCAATCACGGGATCATCGGTCTCCAAAAAAGAGTGCGGGGGGTTCGCGCTGATTTCTTCTTGCCACCGACGAAACGGGAGCGGCAGCGAGAGCTTGCGAATTCGGGTCGGGTCGACCCCGTGATACTCCATCAGATCGGTCCTAGCAGCATCGGTGATGGTGACCAGGCGATCGATCTTGGGATAGAGCCCATCGATGAGGCGACGCAAACCTGCAATCTGATTTTCTCCGCGCGCTGCAAGGTACTCGGTTAAAGGCAGATGTGCAATAAGGATAAGTGGCGTCTTTTTGGCCACCGAGGTCCTAGCCGTCACCGCCTTGAGTTCGATGTCAAGATCTTGATCCACAATGACGCGATCGTAGAGTTTAAAAGCACGCCGGAGCACCCCGGCCACCTGGATATTTCGTGCCCAGCGACCTTGAACCGGAGCCGTTAGCACTTCTATCCCGGGCGTTCTTTCGATATGAATGGGGGTTTCGTTGGGGCCGGTCACATGGAGCGGCAAAATATCCACCGCGATGCCCATTTGACTTAGTATCGGTATCACCCATTTCATCGTCACCGTGCCACTGTCCCATGCCAGAGATGGCACGACCCATACCAGCCGCATCACTGTTTCCTACCTTTCGACTACGCGCCCGTACAGCTCGCGGTATTTCGCTGCGACCCGTTCCCACCGAAGCGATTCGGCCCGGATTCTGCCTCGAGCTACCATCGACTGGGTCAATGCCGGACTCTCTAGAGCATGTTGGAGTGCCTGAACCCAATCTTCGGTGGCCTTAGGCCGCACCAAAATGCCGTCATCGCCCACGACTTCCCTGACCGCCGGAGTATCTCCAGCCACGATCGGCACCCCTGCCGCCAATGCCTGTGCTGGCCCCAATCCAAATCCTTCGAAGGTGCTCGGCGAGGCAAACACATCCGCCGCATGGTACAGCGCACCTAGCATCTCTCGGGTAACACGGGGTGTCATGATGGTACGATCGGCCATCCCCATGTCCCCAACGGTTCTCTCCACGGTAGGATTCGCCTTAGCCCCCACTAAGATTAGTTCTCCGTCATGCCATCGTGAGAAGAGCTCATGCGCGGCGGCGATGAGGGTGGCCACATTCTTGCGTTCATCGTATCCGCCGACATAGAGTATGCGTGGCCGCCTCACCAGTTGAAAACGTTCCGACGCTACTTGCAGTTGCTCCGCCGTCACGTCCTGGAAAAAGGTCGGATGTACTCCGTTGGGGATCACCGT
>JAKADJ010000183.1 GCA_021820645.1 Bacillota bacterium | reverse complement strand
CACGGTCCAGCGGGTGGGAATCCGGAGTTTTTGCATCGTGCTCGGGAACGTGTTCAGAAATCTTCTCACATCACCGTCTTGGCGTTGTTCATCGCCGCGCAATTGGCGATACAGCGAGGGGGACCGACTACAAAACGCTCCCTTTCGCGGAAGGCGCTCTTTTTCACGGAGAAAGTCGTGTATAAATGTTCTGTGGTACCCATGGATGGCCAAACCCCATAATACGGATAGTCGTTCCGGTATCTTGGTAGACAATACGCATATCCGCGGGATGTCGTTGGCTTCTTTGGCTTTGAAAGTGGTACAACCACCAACCCGCCTTGTTGTTTACAAGCGCTGTCCCGATGTTACGCTGACGACGGATCAGATTGATTACGCTAATAATATTTGCGATTGCCGTTGAGAACAGTTGAGGGTCGTCAAATGCATACGCGACGAGAACTACGTCATCGACCAATCGGTTAGCGTCCATTGATATTCCAGCGAGTCCAGCCAGTTGGTCAATCCCAAACTGCAACAACTCATCACTGATCGCCATCCAGAAGACCTCTGATCAATTCCTTCCGATCGCGGAAGCTTTCCTTGGCTTTTTGTTTCAGGTCGTCTCCGGTTGTCCAGTTCATACGCTCTTCGGCGCGTTGGGTGAACAGAGCTTCGATTTGTAATTCTTCGAGTTGCTGTTCGAGTAAAGCAATGTATTTTCGTACAGCATCAAAGAGTTCCGGCTTCAACATCACCGCAAATGGTTGATTTCGGTCTAAAATCTCAATCATTTTGGAGGCAGCAAAGCCTTGGCGCCAATCCGTTTTGCGCTGGAGATCGGTAATCCCGACGTGGCTTCCCAACTGGAATCCACCAAGAAAAGCGTCTACTTCTTTCAAGAGATCTATTGCCATTTTGGCACGCTCCTTTCGTTCCAATCCGATCACCTCCATTCTAACACGTAGCGTACGTAAGAACACACGTAAGTATGCACCCAAATGTGTAATTTAATTCACACACGAACGGACTTGCCGAGCGCAATCCCGCTCTTGGGGGCGTTAGCGCCTTAAGAAAACCCGTGCGTTGGTGGCCCATGTCGTTCGACGAAGCGCGAGAGACCGTCCGGTCCGCTGCCGAAAGTCCCGATAGGCTACAGAAGCTTCAAGCGCGAACCTCTAACGCGATGGGTATCCTGTACTACGGCTGAGTGGAGAATCTCACATCAGAGAGGCCCCCTAGCACAAAAATAAATGCGCCAACCCGCGTCATCGGCACCAAGACCGTATTCGCGGTCACCAGGCGTTTTCATCGCCCTCCCGCCCAAAACCGCTCCAAATTCGTGCGAAAAACCTGAGTCCGTCGGGCAGATGTCCCCGAAGCCCTCCAGATCCGGTCACGATGGCGTACCAGTGATTCTTCTAAAATAGGGGCGTCGCTGCCATAGATAATCCGATCCGGATATTGCTCGATCACCGTATGAAGTTGGTCGGCGCTACAGTGTAGCCGCGTGCCCGGAATCGCCGCCGTGTCTAGATACATGAAAGGATAGCTCCCCAACAGATCGACAAAGGCATCGAGTTCATCGTAGCCGAGGTGAGCCACTTGAACCCGAAGGCTAGGATATTTGACCATGAGGCGACGGAAGAAGTGGACCCCCACAAAATCATTGCGATGGGGCTCCCGACCGGCGTGGATAATGAGAGACCGATCGTTGTCGAGCACGGCCCGATAGAGAGGTTCGAGCCGTTCGTCGTCCACACGCACCCTTTGAACATTGGCATGAATCTTGAAACCGGCAAAATGAAACGTCTCCAATGCTTCTTTAACAATTTCGGGGCCATCCGGGTCATCGGGATGGACCGTGCCATAGAGATGGAGCTCCGGGCGTTCCTGAGCCCATCCGTAAAGCCATCGGTTTAATTCCCTCGCGATGCCCGGGCGATGGGCATAAATTAAAACGGAAGCGCCCTCCGCCCCGTGAGACTTGACCTCCTGCCAAATCGCCTCTTCAGACAAGTGGCGATACTTAATCGCCCAGCCCCCCTCCTCAAACCAACGATAAATACGTTGTTGCCAGACATCAGGAAAGATGTGAACATGCCCGTCCAAATAGCGAATCGGCAAGGCCACCTCACCCCCTCCTTTGACCTCAATTGAAAAAGTATGCAGCGGATGGTCGAACATTTTTCGTTTAATGTGTGGTACATTTCGTCCCGGTGCCGCTGAATTCCTGTCTAATTGGATTGGGAATTGGTGAATGCGGCCCACACGCCATATTGCACTAAGAGAGGGGTCTGGTGAACATTCTCATACGGTCCTGGGGGGCAAAGGACATTCCTGCCATCGCTGAGCTCATGGCAACGCACCCTTTATGGAATCGCTATGGCGTAACGCCGGCGAGTGCGCTGGCTCGGGTGACAAGTTTACACCAGAAAGGTGAGCTGGGGTTTGTCGCCGAAGGCCCTGACAAGCCCGTAGGATTCGCGCTGTTTAATGCGATGACCTTTGGTGGCGATGGGTACATCCGCCTTTTCGGTGTGGACAAAAATTGCACCTCGGCCGGCATTGGGCCACGTCTCTTGGCCGCAGTAGAAACGCATCTTCGGTCGATTAGGGTCAAGCGCCTGGTGCTCCTCTGCGCCCACTGGAATGAGGGAGCCCGCCGCTTTTACGAGCGCCACGGCTTTATCCTAGCCGGTTGTCTGCCCAATTGGGTCATCGACGGTACGGACGAGCTTCTCTATGCGAAACGGCTTACCCCGTCCTGCCCCGCGGAATGATGTACCCGATCGCCTCCGAGATCTCCGTCCATGCGAATCATTTCAATCGACCAGTGGACCCGCAATACTAACGGCAGAAATCCCATCGGGACAACGGATAGTTAGAGCATTATTTCACAAAGTATTAATCGATTGAGAAATGTTGTATCATCATCCTGTTTCATGCTATGATAACTTCCGTAAACTTGTTAGAAAATTCCTCATCTTGGTAAGATGGGGAACTAAGGAGAATCGACGTGCCGATTGCGGGCGTTTTAGAACGGATCGAGTCCAATCTGGATTTGTTGACCGGATCGGAATCCAAAATTGCGCAATGGATTTTGGAGAACCCCGAATCTGTTCTGCATTTAACGGTGCGGGACTTGGCTCGAGAATCCCATTCCAGCCAGGCTGCGGTGATTCGTCTGTTAAGAACCCTCAAGATCGACGGCTATAGCACCCTGAAAGTGCTGTTGACGGCCGACCTGGTGCGTCAAGAGCAGCGTTCCTCACCGGAATACACCGAGATTAACCCCAGCACTTCGTTTGATCACCAGCTGCAGTCCTTTGCCCATGCGGCCGAAGAATCCATCTATCAAACCATCAACAACTTAAATGAGACCGATCTGGAACGCGTGAGCCAAAGTCTTCGCACGGCGCATCGCGTATTTCTGTTCGGGATGGCCGCATCGCACATTGCCGCTGAGGACCTGGCGCAGAAGCTTACCCGGCTTGGTTACCCGGTTACTAGTTGGCGTGATATTCACTTGGCGGTGATGGCATCGGCCCTTCTCGGGCCCAAAGACGTGGCCATCCTGGTATCCTTCTCGGGCTCCACCCGAGAGGTGCTGGAGTTGGCCGAGGAGCTTCGCGCACGCGAAGCCTTCATCGTTGCCATTACGCAATATCGACCCAAGAACCGCCTAGCGGACGTGGCCGACGTCGTGTTCCATGTCTCCGCGCAAGAACCGACACCCCGCATTGGCGCCACCACCTCGGTCCTGGCTTCGCTTTTAGTGGGCGACGCCTTGATGTTGTGGTTGGCCAACCAGGATGCCGCCCGCACCTTAAGACACCTTAAGGCTACCGAGGAGGCTATCCGGCAGCATCGCCTTTAGGGCCGGGTGATTGGAGACAGCAAGAGGAACGGAGGCTCAGAATGGAGCAAGAGTGGTTTGCCCTTAATACGGAATCGTGGGACCAATCGATTCCGGATTTAGGGACCCTCAGCAATATAGAGCTGGTCCAAATAATGAACCGTGCCGATAAAACTGTGGCCCAAACTGTGGAGAAGTCGCTCCCCGAGATTGCCACGGCCATAGAGTTGATTGTCGCCCAGTTTCGTGTGGGCGGAAGGCTCTTCTACGTCGGTGCCGGTACCAGTGGACGACTCGGCGTATTGGATGCGGCGGAATGCCCGCCAACCTTCAACACCAGCCCTGACATGGTCCAGGCCCTCATTGCCGGAGGTCGCGAGGCCATCTTCGAAGCCCAAGAAGGTGCCGAGGACAATCACGATCAAGGCGGATTTGACTTACGAGAAGCAGGAGTCCGCGCCGGTGATGTTGTCGTGGGGATCGCCGCATCGGGCAGCACCCCCTACGTCATGGGTGCCTTGAAATGGGCCCGGGCTGAAGGATTGGCCACCATATCGATTAGTTGCAATCCTCATCCCCCCATTGCTGCACTGTCCGATGTGACCATTGCCATGGATACGGGGCCGGAGGTCGTGATGGGGTCAACCCGTCTCAAAGCCGGAACGGCTCAAAAAATGGTGCTGAACATGCTGAGCACCGGCGCGATGGTTGGTTTGGGCAAGACTTATCGGAATCTGATGGTGGACATGCGACCCACCAACCGGAAGCTCCGGGCTCGTTCTGTCCGGATCGTGGCGCTCGCAGCCAATCTCACGTTGGAGCGGGCACGGCAATTGCTCGATGAGTCCCATGGCGATGTTAAGGTCGCTATTGCCATGGCCTTGTTGGGCACCTCAGCACTGGAAGCCCAAGCCCGACTCACCGATTCCGAGGGCCTTTTGACGCGTTTGTAGACCCATTTTTCTTTGCTTCGAGGTAAAACTATATTTTAGTAAGGAGATGTATGTTATGAAACGGTATGCCTTAGGAATGGTCGGCGTCGCCGCCCTTTCACTGGCTTTGGCCGCTTGCGGATCCTCACCCTCCAAAAGCGCGTCAAACAACGCCACCTTCACCACCGTAGACGAGTTCCACCCCATTAGCGCCGGTGCCCCCTATAACCCCTACAACTCGAATGGCAACACTTGGCTAGGCTATGACCAATGGCAATTAGGCTGGTTCACCAACTCCGTGACCAACCCCAACGACTTCATCCCCGGTCTGGCCGCATCGTGGTCCACCAATGCGGGCGGCACCGAAGCCACGATTACGTTGCAGCCCAACGCCAAGTGGTCCAATGGGAAACCGGTCACCGCCCAGGACGTGAAAGCCTCCTTCGCCCTGGCCTTCACCCAAGGCAATGCTCAGGCCTTCGATTTAGGCTCGGTAAACATTGTCAATAGCCACACGGTTCAGTTTAAGCAACTACCTGGCGACCATTACAACCTGTTCTTGAACCAGTTGCTGCAGCAGACCATTGTGCCGGCCTCTGAATTTGCGTCGGTACTTCCGAAGAACATCTGGTCGATTATCAACACCGCGCAGTATGCGGGCACCAACTCGGCCAAGCTCGCTCAGGCTAAGGCGGCCGCCAACCAGTTAACCACACTGGGTAAGAAGGTCAGCGCCTATGCACCCCCGAAATCGGCCGATCTGTCGGCAGGGCCGTTCATGCTAAAGAATCTCAACCCTGGCGAGGCCATCTTGGTCAAGAACCCGTACTTCTACGACGCGAAA
>JAKADJ010000182.1 GCA_021820645.1 Bacillota bacterium | reverse complement strand
ATGCGCAATGCCGCCCGCGCCCACCACCAAGGCCGTGCCCACGGCAACTTTTTTCATACTTTGCAAATGATGGGCTTCTACGCTGGCATCACCGCCGGACAGGTTGCGCATCATGGCATGGTAACCGAACATCAGTCCCCCTGCGGGAATCCCCAATCCGGCAATCCAGCCCCCGGTGGACGTAATCAAGTTGCTGATGGCCTGACCGGCTTTGGTGGCCCCAATATTCCCCACGGTGGTTCCCGCCGCCAAATACGTGTGATGAAACAGTCCGAACATCGATGCATTCCTCCTCGTAATCGTTTGGGTGTTGGTGTGCGGAGAGGCGCGACAACCCTCTCGCAAAAAAGAAAAATCCCCCGCGTCACGAGAACAGGGGGGGCCAGCCGGGATTATTCCTCAGACAACACCGATCAGCCGACTTCGGGGTATGGCAACGATTCGTGATTGTTCCGCCATAAGCCGGGTTCTGGGAGTTTTGGACTGTATAGCGGTTGTCCCCCTTTATGGCTAAAGGGAAGAAAACGTAAGCGTGAGAAAAAACACCCGAAAACCATTAAATGCTCTGGACCCAGCAAATCATCAAACATGGAACACATTTCCTCTCGTGATTCTTTATCCTCCGAAGTTTTTCAAACATTTGCCGCCATCTGAGTCATACGAGTAGCCGTCATCCACGCCAGTCCCCAGCGGCCCAGAGCAGGGTAATAGGGACTCTGGGCCGATTTCTCGAGACGGCTTAAGAATAGCGGAAACCATGTCTGGATATGTGCGGCTATCAGCGGCCGGATATGGGAAACTTCCGGCAACCGCCATGTGCACAATTCCGCCAAAAACGCCCATTCCACCCCCGCGTGGTCTGGAGCTGCAATGTGACGGAAGGGATGCCATTCTAGTCCCTCTTCTTCATACCACCCTAACACTGCCCGCGTGCTAGGGCCCCATAGCACGGCAGGTTTGTCAAGGTAGCAAGAGGCATAGGGTGGAACATAACGTCCCGGCACCGGGACTTCCAAACACTGGTGAAAATCCTGCACGGCACGCTCCTCGCCAGCCTGTCCGTCCAGACTTTCCATAAGACTCCGCCATATGTCCCGTAATGCCGGTGCCTTTTGGGCCAGTCTCCCGTGCCATGCGGTTTGTTCATCGGGTTCCAGGTGCACGGGGCCGTATAAGAATCCTGCAGCCACCATATCGTACCCCGCCGCCACCTCCTCTGGAGTCCAAATCAAGGCATCGTTCATGTTCTGTGCTCCCCTTTCCGTCACATAATGGTTCCTACACCTTTTCGATGTTAACCCGGGTTTCATAGTAGACAGCCCCGCCCCCAATGGGATCCTCCAAACCAATCGTCCACCCGTCCGGCGCCGCAAGACTCGGATCGAGCCGCATCACGGCATTGAGACGAACCGGCGCATTGCGGGCCGGATCCCCGTGATAGGTCTGGCCGTTTATGGTCCAGGAACCCGAACCATATTGCCAGTGTCCGAATGCCGCTGGAAACGTGATGACTCCGGGCCGTATCCCCGGCAACACACGCACTCGCCCAATCATTCCGGAGGCATAAGTGTGGGAGATGACCCGGACCCGGTCGCCGGATTTGATCCCCATTTTCGACGCGTCCACAGAACTCATATCGATGAAGGCTTCCGGCATCAATTCAAGCAGCCAGGGATCGGCAATTGTCCGCGACTTGGAGTGAATGGGCTGCTTGTGGGTTGAGAGCACGAAGGGAAACTGCGATGGCGGATCCAATTGCGTCAGCACTCGGCCGTCCATGGTTTGTGGCGGTATATATCCGGGAGTGCCGGGAAACCGTGTACCGGTGATTGCGTTGTGTGTCGTCGCGACTACAGCGTTGTAGATCTGACAAGGTATCCCCAAAGCGCCATAGCGATGTGTCACCCATGGAGGCCCGGCGGGGAGATTTTCCAACTTTGCCAATTGTGCCGCGAATAATTGCCGCACATTGGAGGGCCGCAACTGGTGAGGTGCCTGAGCCCAGTTTTCCACGCCAGTTTCCAGGACTTGTCCAACCGTGAGGGATTTCAGGCGGTTTACTGTCTGCGGATTCGGCACATACCCCACGATGTAATCCTCGAAGCGTCCTCCCCGTGCCAGGACGTAGGCGGCCTTGGCCCACTCCTCGGGCTGAAGAGCATCTGGATGACTGTGTTTAAGCGAAACGATCGTCGCTTGATCGGACCCGGAGCCGTTCGGAACAGCTCCTGCCGACGCAATCCCATTAGACCCGACGGCAAGAAATCCAGGATCGTAGGCGATGTTGGCCACCATTTTGAGATAGAAGTCTTCCGGAGTCTTGAGGGAACCGCCACCAATAAAAGCATGGTCTCCAAATCCCGGCAGTCCGACGCGACTTGCCACGTCGATAATAAACTGTTCCATACACATGGGCGAGCCTGACGGCGTCTTCCCCGTTAAAGGTGCCACCACCGGATGGCGAACACCCTGGGCTTTGGTTGGATAGGTGGGATATCCCGGTGGAAAACCCCAACCCTCCAAATAGGTCAGGTCGGGCACAATATAGTCCGCATAGGACGAACTTTCTGCCATGACAATATCAGTAACAATATATAATGGCACTTTATTGGTATCGCGAATCAAAGTCATCCAGGACAGGTCGGGATCGTTCGCACCGCCAATTGCCGGGGGACTCCAAGCCGGATTGGCCATGTGCTGTAGAACGATTTTGGCGCCGTAAGGATATTGCTGGTAGATGCCGGCGAATATTTCGGGCCAGATTCCAAAGCCAAAGGGAAACCAGGGACGAGGTGCCGGAAAAGGACTGCGTCCTTCTTTTTGCGCTGCCTGATAGGCCAGGGATTTCTCATAGAAAGCCCCTTCCCTGGAAATTGGAACGCCGGAAGGAATATGGGCCGGCTGGTTCGGCCAGGTGTCCAGAGGATATGGAGCTCCCGGCGTCTTGCCGAGATAATCCCCGGCTCCTCCACCCATAATATAGCCGCCGGTCCAGTCCACATTGCCCAACAGAAAGTTCAACACCATGATGGCTCTGCCAGCTAAAACTCCATTGGTATGCTGTGACACACCGCGATAAAAATCAGCAACGGCCTTACGCCCGTGGCTGGTAAATTCGTGAGCTAGAGAAACAATGACTGCGGCAGAGACGCCAGCTAACTTGGCATACTCATCCACCGTGTTTCTCGAAGTTTCGGTATAAAGGCGTTGCATCGCCGTCTGACAGACAATGCCGTTTACCTTAATCGACCCACTTTTGCCATGCTGAGGCCATAACGCGGCAGCCTGCGTTTGAGAAGCCGGCATCACCTGGCCGCTCCCTGGATCCACGACCACAGGCTCCTTGGCAGTGGACGCGGAGGTTGGCACTAGTCCAGCCTCGGCAGCTTCCAAAAATGCTCCGTCATGAGGATGCCCGGGATCGGTAATCACGAGCCAAGTAGCATTGGAAAAGTTTGGCTCTCCGGCCGCTTGAGCGGCGTGGGCATTGGGTCGCGCCAAATATTCACCATTGTACCGGTCTTGGTCGATAATCCACCGGATCATCCCCATCGCCAGAGCTCCATCCCCTCCCGGAGCAATGGGCACCCAGCGGTTCGCATGCAAATTTCCGTTGCCGGTGCGCACATCAATCATGACATACTTGAGATGGTTGTCCGTGGTGGCTGCCACCAGTTTTCGACCCAGTGTCTGCATCGGAAAATTGGCTTCGGTGACATTTTCTCCAAACCACAAAATATATTCAGCATTGGGAATGTCTGGTTTGAGCATCGCCACTCCGCCCATGCCATTCAAGGACTCCTGGGTAGCAACGTGATGGTTCAAATCACAGATGCCGACGTGGGGAAAAACATTGATGGTGCCAAAAGCATGGCCGAACCGAGTGAGAAAATCGGCTTGCCCCGCTTCCGCCCTCCCCCAGTAAATGACCAGGCCATTGGTCTCGGGCCCGAAGTCAGGGTTGGCCGGATCAATGGAACGAAAGCGGGCTTGACCACCGTCCCACAGCTCCCGGAATCCGGATACGTGACGATGTTCTTCTCCTTTAACGTGGGCAAAGAGATGGCCGCCCTCGGTCACTTCCTTAATCAGCATGGACCACGAGATCGCCTCCCATTGACCCGAACCCCGGGGACCGGTGCGTTTCAAGGGCACCGTAATTCGATAGGGATCGTAGACGGTTTGCCGTCCGGCCTGACCCCGGGGACACAAGGAATGGGGAGCGGGCCAGAGGGCGACAACAGCCGGATCCAGGGAATATGGCGCATGGGGTTCGGTAGCATTCGGATGATACGGATTTCCGTCCAATTTCTCCAAAACGCCCCCAAAAACATGCGCTTCAATTCCGCAGTCGCTATGGCACTGCTTACACACGCTGTAGGTGGTGTCGACACCGGGCCACATCGGAGGGCGGTCCGGATAGACAAAAGTGCCACGGCGGTGAAACACATTTCCAATCCAAGGAGACAGCCCCCATCCCGCCACCACGACACCTCCTCCAAGCACCGTGGCCCCGCGGAGAAATCCGCGGCGGGATATCCCAGGAGGAGAACCTTGTGGATTTGCCATTGTTATTCCCTCTTTCCTTAGCGAGGTAGGAAGAAAATCTAAACACCCTCCATTAAGACGCGAAGAAGGATATTCCTTTTCCGTCCCGTCGCCATTTTCTGGTTCGAAACATGTTCTTCTTCCCCACACGAGTACGATCGGGCTTGACGATCAAAAACAGCGTAAGTTAAACCCGCAAGAATCATAAGGACCGTTGAGATCGATACCCCCGGAACCGGTGGGCCTTCCTCTTTGGGACCTAGATCGTGCCCCGGGAACTCCCAACACCCCGCTAGGGACCAATATCTGCTTCATCTGGTTCCGATTAGACCGCAAAAATGGTCCAAAGAGCCCTTCGGTGCTCCTAAGAAAATCGCTTGAGCTGCTCCTTTTCCCCCATGACGACCGTGTGAGACCGTAAAACATCTGCGAGAGTGATGAATACTAACCGAAGAAAAACTCATCGGGTCCGGATTTCAGATTTCATCTCCGGGCCCGATCCCGGACGGTGGTCTTTCTAAATCCCACCACGGCTTTCATTGGAGGGGGTGCTTGAGAACCGGCCGGGGGCGGCGTACTCGCTTCGGGGGCCGGGACCTTTCGCACAATGGGAGCTAAAATGGCGATCCCGTGCTCGCCTTTTTGCACCTGCCTTCCCAAATCCCTCCAGGCATGATAGCCGGCGACATAGGAAGCGTCCGGACGTTGTTGCATGATTAAGAGCACATTGCCAGGGCTGTAGTGATGGAACCGCGTCATGATCTGCGCCCACCGGCGCCATGGTTCCGGGTCTTCCAGCATTTGTTGCAGGCCGGTCTCGACTAAGGCCTTCGCGTCTTGGGCATTCATCCGGGGTCTCCTTTCTGTTTAGGCATCGATGGGGGGGGTTCATCCACCCCATAAATGGGAAGGGGTTGATCGGCGAACAGGTCCGCATAGGGGCCTAAGTCGTCAATAGCGATATCCGGTGTGGGTTCCGTCATCGGTGGGTCACCTCCCTTCTCTTCGTCATCGTGGTCACGGCCTGTGGCCGCCCCTTCGACATCCCTTTCCCCGAAGAGGGGATCGGGATCTGGTTCGGGCCTCCCCGGGATA
>JAKADJ010000181.1 GCA_021820645.1 Bacillota bacterium | reverse complement strand
ATATGTGGTGCTTTGGTTCGCCTTTACTCCAGCCATTCGGTTGCAGAACTTCGCAAAATACGGGGATTGGTCCTACGGCCTCTATATTTGGGCCTTTCCCGTACATACATCATAAGATAAGTCAGGCTTCTCCCCGTAAGTGGAGAGCGCATGGTATAATTTAGGTAAAATGAGTGCCCGAGTGGGGGTGGCCGAAGATGACGTTGCCTGAATGGATGAAGAAATTTGGCACGGATGAGGCGTGCCAAGAATACCTATTTGCCCAGCGATGGCCCGAAGGCTTTGCCTGTGACCGCTGTCACGGCAGTAGGTATTGGAAAATCCAGCGGTCCGACCGGACCGCACCCCTGGGCGAATGTACCGCGTATCACTACCAAGCCTCCGTCGCAGTTGGGACGATCTTTCATCGTACGAAAGTCGCCCTCTCCCCCTGGTTTTTGGCGATTTTTCTGATGGCGGACGATAAGCGGGGCATCTCGGCCTTGACATTGAGCCGGAAACTCGGGCTGTCGTATCCAACAGCATGGTTGATGCATCACAAAATCCAGCAGGCCATGGCCGAACGCAATGGCCACTATCAACTGGGGGGACTCGTGGAACTGGATGACGCGTACTTCGGCGGTAAAAGTCATGGTCCCGGCAAGCGGGGTCGGGGCACCGACCAAGATCCGGTGGTCGTCGAGGTCAGCCTGACGGCGCAGGGGCACCCGCAATACGTTTTCTTAGAAACCGTGTTGGACCTCGGGGAGGCGGTCAAGGCGGTGCTACGGCGGCGCGTCGAAGATCTCGGGGTGTGGAAGAGTGATGAGGCGGCCGTCTACGCCAGTGCCGCACGGGATCACGAGGCTGACCACCTGGTGACCCTGAGCCGAGATCCAGAGGCTCACGAGGTCTTTCATTGGGTGAATATCGTCATCAGCAATGCGAAGATCTTTATTGATGGAACCTATTACGGGCGCGGGCGCGCCCGAGGACAACTGTATTTAGAGGAGTTTGCGTATCGGTTCAATCGTCGATTTTTTGGCACGCGGATTGCCGAACGCCTGCTGGCCGCCTGTGTCGCGAGCGGGTCACATCCCTATGCCGCGTAAGGGCGTATAGCTATCGAAGTAGAACCCATGCACGGCCTGCCATGGACCGGCAATTTTGCCGGGAAATGAGTAGTTCTCGGATCAAACACGCCAGTCCTGAGGAGAAAACGATCAAGATTGCGAGGACATCATCTCTCGGCAATGACACTTAGTGTCAACTTACTTTTCGCCAGTTTGTGGATCCTTGTCCCATCACCCTGAGCTATCTTATGATGTATGTGTGGTTATACTCGGGATCGTTGGTCACCGGATTTCCCCAGCGCACCGCGCCGTGCACGTGAGGTGAAACGACATCGATGGTGGCTTGGTTGGGGAGCCACAAAAAAGGTAATTGCTGCGCCGTGTAGGCTTCATATCGGTCAAACACCTTGAGAAATTGCGCGTTGTTGGCCGCCGGCTGGTGGGTCTCGGCGATTAAGGCGTCTTCTTGCGCACTCCTGTAGCCTGTGCCCTGCGGGGCCGTCGAACTGAAGATTTGTCCCCCGGTGGGAAGCCATCCGGGCCCATTATATTCGTAAGCGTCAAATATTGCCCACCTTGCGGCGGCGACTTCGGATACTCTAGGGCACGAAGAAGGGACGCGCCCGCGCCCGACCCGGTGCATCGGGTACCTGGGTGCGGAGGGCCCCGATTTGGGCCGCGGTTAATCGCGCCACAACCCCAGGTCGTGCCGAAAAGCGCTCAATATGCACTATACTATGCTCCAACGGTTAATGGAATACATTGTAACTCAAGTTTCTCATTTTTACCGATCCCCAAAAGCCTTGCCCCGTATAGAATTTCTCGATTTAATTCTGCCTTAAATTACGGTAAAACTCCCCCTGCGCTGATATCATGGAGGCACTGAACAACCATATATCGCCAAAGGGGTGTCTTTACATTGATGATACCAGAAGATGCAGCGATCTCCGAAACTTTGGGACGCTTTTTCCGCCAGTTTCATCTCGGCCGCTTGCTGAAGCAAGCGGGAATTACCAAACAAGGCGGGGAGAGCCCGATCCGCTTGTTGCAGTTTCTCATGGCGCTCGTTTTTACGCAGCGCAATTTTTACCGCACCCTGCTCCGCGACGACCCGGACACCCCGAAAAAGACACGGTGTATCGCTTTTTGGCATCGTCGCGGTACAATTGGCGACGCCTGCTCCTCATGACCTCCATGGCCATCGCGCAGTGGTTGGGAAGCTTAGTCAACCCCGACCGGGACGCGGTCTTTATTTTTGACGATTCGTTGGTTAACCGCTCCCGCAGCAAGAAAGTGGAGTGGTTAGCCCGGGTGTATGACCATGTGGAGCACGTGTATCGCAAGGGATTCCGGCTACTCACGTTAGGCTGGTCGGACGGCACCACGTTTCTCCCGGCGGCGTTCTCCCTCCTCAGCTCGGAACAGGCGAGCAACCGTCTCCAACCGGTGGATGCGCGGATTGACAAACGCACGGTGGGCTACCGTAGACGCCGAGAAAGCTGGCAAAAGGCGCCGGATGTGGTGTTGCAACTACTCGACGAGGCCCAGGCAGCGGGCCTCAAGGCCCGCTACGTGTTATTCGATAGCTGGTTTGCGTTTCCGCGCCTACTGCGACAAATCGTTCAGGAACAGCATCTCCACGTCGTCGCCATGGTCAAGGCCATGAAGACCGTCCGTTACACGTATGAAGGAAAACGCTATACCCTAAAGGAACTCTATGCGCACGTCAAGAAGCGGCCAAGTAAAGCACGCATCCTCGCGGTCGTTTCAGTCCAACTGGAGACCCACGATGGGAGTCAGCCTGTGCAACTCGTATTCGTGCGTGACCGCCGTCGCGGCTCCAAGAAGTGGCTCGCTCTCATCACCACCGACATCACCTTGTCGGCCGACGAGGTCATCCGCCTGTATGGGAAGCGGTGGGACATCGAAGTCTTTTTCAAAGCCGCCAAATCGGTCCCGAATTGGGTGCACGGATTTCACGGCCGGTCCTACGACCATTTGGTGTCCCACACCACGATCGTCTTTCTTCGTTACCAACTTTTAGCCGTCGCGGCACGCGACGAGGCCGATCCGCGCACGATCGGCACCCTATTCTGGACCATGTGCGATGAAATGGCCGACCTCCGCTTCATGGAAGCCTGGCATCTACTTATGACAGCCCTCCGGGCTGCTTTATCGGAAGAGTTACACCTATCCGAAACCGAGATGAATCGCCTGTTGAGGGTATTTTATGACCAAATCCCCGCGTCGTTAAGCCGAAAACTCGCCATTTCGGCCTGAGAAACTTGAGATTGTAACACTAAGTAACACAACTCTTAAGCCGCGTTAATGCCGTAACGAAGAGGCTGAACAGCCCTCTTTCTATCCCGCCTATTTCAGGCGATTGGTTTGTCGCGCTAACCGATACAAGGTGGCCCGGCTGACGCCCGTCATGGCAGCCATATCGTTGACGATCAGATGATCGGTCTGGATCCAGGTATATCACAGCATGGTGACCTCGCGAGCGAACCCCTCGCATGCCTGGTTATCAGCGTGGGACTCATGATTGTTGCTTGATATCCCCATAGATAAGGCTAAGGGTTTTATGTGGGAAAGATCTTATCGTGTTGGCCTACTACCCCCGGAAAAACGGTCATCGAACGATGCTTACGGTGGGCCCCTGGCACTCACATCGCAGTCATGGATGACCTACGTTCCAAACCGCGACTCACCACCTCGACGTAGCCAGTGCCGATAGACGACCGTCGTATCTCGGGCATGTTCCGGGCAGTAAAAATAGAGAGAGTGCGCCAGCCTTACTGAAGCGGGCTGACCACAAAAACATCGAGGCGAATGTCGCACCATTTTGGCTTTGGCGAGCGACCGAAAAAAGGTCAGTAACGTTTGCATGGGAATGTTCCTTTCAGCATGTAGTGCGGGTAAGGATCTGGGGTCCTGCTTAGAGTCCTCGTCATGGTGCCATGTGCATTCTCATCCGATCAAGGTGGTCCATGACCTGCCACACCCGCGATAGGTCCCTCATCAGGCACAAGGTTTCTGGGGTCACGGGTCGCAGCGCCTCAAAAATTCGGATCCAATCACGAGTCGGGCCCAAAATTGGCACAGCGTCATAAAAAAGCGTGACGCCCACCGCCGTCACATCGAATCCCCACGGCTGCGCCGGGCGTGTCCATGTGGCCCGCCCTGGTCGCGACGGCATAGATCGATCTGAGGTCTCCTCTTTCGGCATCGGCATCGTCGGTGCTCCTTGTTGGTGTGGCGTCTTTATCATACAACGCCACCATGCTTCCGGAGGTTTCGTCGCCGTACCTGGCCCCAAAATTTTTTCCATTCAGCCCGAGGGCGGGAGGCCATCCCCCCGCGCGATCTCCTGGCCGATTGCCCTTGGTTATTGCGCCATCCCTCCGTCGAGGACATCGGTCCCATACACCCACTGCACCGGGATAAGGACGCGGTCACCCAAAGCCCGGGCCCCCGGAATCCTCCCCGCGTGATAGGTCTTATAAATCAAGTATTCGCTACAGCCCATGGCCTTCGCGGCTTGTCGGGGCGAACAATACTTTTGCGATGCGTTGATCGGTTTTACTTTGCGTGCCATAATATCCCCCTGTGATGTTTTGATTTGTTTTCTTGACAGGAATAAGCATACCATATACCGTGAATAAAGAAAACAACACAATACAAAAATAACCGTGTCATCAAACCATTAAGGCGGTGTGGGTATGACGGATGATCAACTGCGACGCATGGGCGCTCGACTCCGGACGTTGCGGCGTGAACGCGGGCTCACGTTACGACGATTGGCGGCACAGTTAGGCTTGAGCTATTCGATTATCGCCAATTGGGAAGTCGGGCGCATTGCCCCTGGTCCCAGCAGCATCACGAAACTGGCGAATTTTTTTGGCGTCCGGGTGCAATGGCTTCGGGATGGCATCGGCCCCCAGATCCCCGACCTGTCGGGGCCGACTCCGTGGCCCACGAAACAATTGGCAGAGCGCTGGCAGGTGAGCGACATCGGCCCGCCCCCGCCTGATTGGCCGGCCGGCCTGCAAGAATTTGTGGCGCGCGCGGTCATGTATGGCCTCGAACCGTCTGCCAGTCATTTGCTGAAAATGACCACGAAGGCCCGAGAACTCGGCACGAATGTCCCGCTCCCGCCCGAGCTGGAAGTCGCCATGGAGGTAGTCCGAGACCCCCAACGGGGCTACCGTTGGCCAGGTTTTGCCGAATGGTTTCTTCGAGCCACGGATGCGGCGTTGGATAGTGCCGAAGATGTCTTTCGCCGGAAGGATTAATCGCTCTAACGCGTGCGGCCCGTGTCTGCGGCCCGTCGATCGGTCCGCCGGGATCGGTCGACTTTTTGTGTGTGGGGGGATCGGTTTGTGGGGTATCCCGGTACGTTGTGGGGTGTCATGCGCAGTACTGCGTATTTTCCTACGGCCCGTTCTGCGGCCCGTGGCGGTTTTTCGAGAAACAAAAAACCCGCAATCCGTTGTGGGATGCGGGTTTCAAACTTTTGGTGCGCCCGAAGGGACTCGAACCCCTGCTTCAGGCTCCGGAGGCCTGCGTGATATCCACTTCACTACGGGCGCA
>JAKADJ010000180.1 GCA_021820645.1 Bacillota bacterium | reverse complement strand
CCCCGGATTCTTTAGAGGCTGGCCACATCCACCCTCGCAAGCAACGCATCTAAGGATCCTTCGTCAAAGTCAACATGTTGTGGTCGCACGAAATGGAGTCGAGGGCCCCGTCGTCGGTTTTATTACGGCCATTAGTGACGGCGTGCTTTCGGCTTATATTCCGTTGCTGGAAGTCCTCCCGGCGTATCAACATCAAGGCATTGGGAGCGAGTTGACCCGTCGTATGCTAGATATGCTGTCCACCTTTTACATGGTGGACTTGGTTTGTGATTCGGCCTTCGAGCCGTTTTATGGGAAGATGGGGATGGTACCGTTGCGGGCCATGTCGCGCCGCCACTATGCCTATCAATCTGGACGTCCCGACTAGAAACGCCTCTGACCGGACGTTTTAGAACCGGTAAAGACTCGAGCCTTTCGGGTAATCTGGTTTTCGATGTTTGGGGTCAGACGTCAAGAATATTGGCGGAGGTGGGAGGGATGACAATGCTCGAATGGCGCGCTCGTTATGACCAACATCATCAAGTTGGAGCAATCCGTATGGAATCAGGAGTTCGATGATCTCAAAGTCCGGTTGATCCGTGACAAGGGTCAATGGCCGGATCGCCTGTTTCTCTACGTGGTTCAACTAGACCAACAACTGGTCAGTGCGGCATGGATGTATCTGGAAGCCGGATCCTCGTTTGCGACATTTTGGGGCGGCTCAACGCTCGCCGCTTTTAGAGGACGAGGTTGCTACACGGCTTTGCTTCAGGCACGCAGTCAAAAGGCGGTAGAGGCGGGACGCCCCTATTTGACGGTGGACTCTCGGCCCATGAGTCGTCCGATTCTCGAACGGCACGGATTTTGGTGTCTCGGTACTACGACTGGGTTTCAGTCGCCCAACAATGGGAGCACGAAGCAAAGATAAGAGTTACGTACGACCACATGACGGCTAGGCATGGAATGACGCAGGAGCTTGAAAGCTATTCAAGATATGATCCTTGGCCTGCGGTTGTGGCGTAGTCGCCATCCCTACGGGAAGGCGGGGGATTATGATCCGGTCAACACATGACGAAAGGAAAACCGCAATGAACCAGGCCACCATCATCCTATTCGATGATTCGAGGGATGGGAATATCCGTCCATTAATAAATGCTGAGTTATCGGGTGCAACAGTGGACCCCGTCGACATAATCAACGGTTTGACTAATAGTCTTGGCTCGATTCAGTCAAACGCCACTCGGAACACCGCGTAAATGGCAAGCACATGAATTTTTGAGAAAGGGACGTGTTATGGGAAAGTCTTTAGAAGGGCGGGTAGCCTTGGTGACAGGAGCGACCCGTGGCGCGGGTCGGGCGATTGCAGTGGAGTTAGCCCGCGCCGGCGCGTTTGTTTATGCGACAGGCCGTAGTAGCGAGACTCATGGCCCGTCAGAAATGGGTCGACCCGAAACCATCGAAGAAACCGAAAGACAACTCCGCGACACTGGGGGCGACGGCATGGCGGTGCGGGTCGATCACTTGGAACCGGATCAAGTGCAAGGGCTCATCCGGTTGATCGAAGAGCGTCACGGCCATCTCGACATTTTAGTGAATGATATATTCGGTGGCGATCGTTACGCCGAATATGATAAGCCTCTTTGGGAACATAACCTTACCGGAGGACTTCGGATGCTACGGATGGGCGTAGACACCCATTTGATTACGCTTGCTATCGCGCTACCTTTAATGCTTCGCGGAAAAAATGGCATTGTAATCGAAATGACGGATGGGACGGCTGCGTATAATGCCTACTTTCGGCAGCAGGTTGGGTTCTATTACGACCTGGTCAAGACCAATGTTGGGCGTATTGTAGAAGGGCTCACGTTCGAACTACTCAACTATTCGATCACGGTTCTTGGGGTGACGCCAGGTTGGTTGCGGTCCGAGATGATGCTGGACAATTTCGGCGTAACCGAAGAAAATTGGCGGGAAGCCTGCAAGCAAAGTCCGGGATTTGCAATCTCGGAGTCACCCACCTACGTGGGCCGTGGCATTGCTGCCTTAGTGGCCGATTCCGCCGTTTCCCGATTCGGGGGACAGATTTTGACTACGAGACAACTCGCCGACCTTTATGGACACACCGACGTGGATGGTTCGCGACCCGACTGTTGGGGTCTTATTGACGCGCGGGGAATGAATTTCGCAATCGCTGAAGACATTGATGCGTTTCGCTAAGGGGATCCCACACGAGGCGGGGCTAAGTCGGGAGAGGATGAGTCGTGGCTGTCGAGCAGTCATTAAAGAAGTTTCTGCGGGATGCTAAGCGCAAAACATACGCCGCCGAGGGCGGCGCGCAATCCGTCAAGGCGTTGCTAGACGGATCTCGCCAATTAGAGTTCCACCAAGGACCGTTTCTCTACCGAGATATTTATTTTGGGACTGCCTTCTTCTCTGGGATTGAGATCGTGTCACTGCCGGAGGGACCTATGCAGGTGGCATCTATAGTCCACTAGACGACTACCAGGTCCAGGACGTCTATCGATTTCTCCGAGAGGCTTTACGAACTTGCCCTGTCTCAAATCCGTATCGAGGCGCGCCCGAGTTCAAGAATGGGGAGTTTTACTATGATAATCACCATCAGGGCCAGATTGATAGATTTTTAGGCTCCGAGCGGATTATCTGGCGCCACCAGGAAGTCTTTACCCTATCTTATTCAGGAGGTTTTCTGAAATAGTGGCCTAGGTACCGGATCTGCTGCCTGCGGTGGAGTAAAGAGGGATTTTGAATAAGCTAGTCATTGCTCACTTTGCTCGATATCTCTAGGGTGCCGGGATTCTAATACGCACGGTCCTGATGGTCCCAATGGTTGGTGATCCATCGTGTCGACAGCCTAAATCTAATTCCGGCCGAATCCGAGCGCATTGACTTTTCGGGCACTTTGAATTGGGTCAACGCATAGACGGATGCCCTTACGTTGGATATACTGGCACTACTTTAACTAAGTAGGTGACGATATGTTCTCTCCTTTGCTGTTGACTGAAAACCCTCCAGGGAGAGATCTGCCCGTTTGGTAATCTAAGCGGGATAGAGCCCTCCCTCCGGCACACGGAATGGGGGGATTTTTTATGTCGACCAATAAGGATGTCTATGTACTGGCCGCCGATGACGCGGTGGTTACCCTAGGCGCCCAATTTCGCGAAGTGGCGCTGGGGCTTCTCATTACGCAATTAAACCCCGAAGCCTCCAGTTACGCCTGGTACTTCTTAGCAGGGGCTCTGCCGGGATTGCTTTTAGCCCGGTTTTATGGTTGGGCGAGCCTTTATTGGCCACCACGACGCTTAATGATGGTGACCTATGGAACGCGCTTTTGCTTGGTGTTGGGACTCTGGGCGACCAGGAATTTTTGGGCAGCACTCGCATGTTTAGCCGGTCTTTCGGTGGGGCGGGGTGTCTACGGGGTTGCCCAAGCGCATTATGTGGCGAAGAGTGGTGACATCAGGTCCACCCGACACATTGTAGCCCGGTTGCGTCAAGCCGAAGGATTCATCCGCCTCGTAGGCCCACTACTGGCCGGGGCATTATTAACGTGGATTGGCTACCGATCCGGGTTTTTGCTGTCGGCCCTCTGTTATGGGGTGACTTTGGCCCTGGTGTCACAGTTGTCCTTTCGCTCGCCCACCTATAGCGGTCATGGTCTTCCGACCACTTCGGTGTCGTGGCGTCCAGACCTGGCATCGGTGGTGATGTTTGGGCTGAATTTTCTCGTCTGGCAGGCCAATACCTTGGCCATGGCATACACCTTCCACATCCTGCATCGCCACGAGTTGGGATATGGGCTCACCCTATCGGTGTATGGTGGCTCTGCTTTGGTTGCAGGGTACATTTTGCCTAGAATCCATCCCCGCCATTTAGGAGCATGGATCCCGGCTTTGTTTTTGGTGCTAGCCCTTTGTTGGTATCTACTTTTTCGGGGTGTCTCGTTTGGGCCGTTTGTGATCATTGGGGGCATCGAAGGGCTTTCGACATGGTTGGTGGAGGACTTGGTGCTGAGTCAAATATACTCGGATGCCATTTCCGGGCATGCCGGGGTGGCTCGGGCTCGGCTCGGATTGTATGAAGAACTCGGCTCGGTTACGGGCACCGGTCTGTTGTTGATTCTGCCAGCACGGTTTTTGATTCGGCCGTTGTTTGGAGTATTGGCGGTCGTTGCGGGGGCTACCGCGGCAGTCATCCTGATCTTTTGGATCAAAGCCAGGATTAAAATCTAAGATTCTAGCCGTATCCTCCACATCCGCTAAGCGTTCGAGACTGGATGTTTTCGGCGCTGGCACGGCATGAGGCTAGTCGTATACCAGATCGGCGGTTTCGGCGACGTCTTCCGTACCCGGAAGCGGCGATTGATGTGGTCGGCCAATATCGAGATGCCGTCGCTATGGCAAAAAAGCGCGGTCTTGCCGAGGAGTCCGGTGGTTTCTCACCTCTTAGGCCGTCAACGACGGGTCCATGTGAGACTGCTATTCAAGATAGGAGTCTTGAGGATGCAAAGAGGGGCGGTGTGCCGGAGAAAAATTGTCGGCCAATCCTGCCGAAGCAGGACTATTCCACCACCGCGGCGAATACTAGCGTACCGCTATCAACGCAAGAGAAGCACTACCGTGTGTCCTGTCCTCGCGTCTCTGTATGTACGGGGACCACAATCATGCGCTCACACTGGCGGACCGCGAATGGACATGTCCAGACTGCGCGCGTCAACATGACCGCAATATCGTAGCGGCCCATAATATTAAACGCTTCGCCTGTGCGAAGCAACCTACAGGGCGGGACAGGCCCTCTAGGCATGGGGAGCGCCCCCCGGATTTATCCGTGGGCAGGATGTCCGTGTGATGTCTCGAAACCATAAGGGCAACAGAATTGCCGGTGAAGGAGTGGGAGTCGATGATTGTTAGAGACGGTTTGTGGGAAGAGATTGAACCTTGGATGCTTGGCATCCGCAGGGCTATTCATCGACATCCGGAGTTGGGATTAGACACACCTCATACGCAAGCTATTATTGAAGAAGCTTTGGATCGGTTGGGTATTTCCCATACGCGATCCATTGCGCATGGTGTTAAGGCGCAGTTAGGGCCTGAAGGGGATGACGCGATTTTACTCCGGGCCGACATGGACGGGTTACCCATCACTGAGATCCCGCGGGTACCGTTTGTCTCGGAAGTTACTGGGCGGATGCATGCGTGCGGACATGACTGCCACACGGCCATGTTGCTAGGCGCTGCTCGCTATTTAAAGGCACATGAGACCCAGTTGAGACGACCCTTAGTTTTAATGTTTCAGCCTGCCGAAGAGGGACCGGGTGGAGCCTTGCCTATGATTGAAGCCGGCGTGTTAGAAAATCCTCGGGTCACCCAAGCGGCTATGATCCATGTTTCGGATGACTTACCGTCTGGGGTGATCGGTTTACGGGAGGGACCCGCGATGGGCGGCTGCGACGACTTTACGATTGTGGTTCGCGGCAGAGGGGGACACGGTTCGGCTCCCCATACCGGAGTGGATGCCATCTTGGTGGCTACCGCGATGGTGCAATCTTTACAATCCCTGGTATCTCGGGAACAAGATCCGTTGGACCCATTGGTGGTGAGCGTGGGAACTATCCATGGAGGTTATCGTGAAAACATCATCGCGGATCGGGTGGAGATGACAGGCACCAT
>JAKADJ010000179.1 GCA_021820645.1 Bacillota bacterium | reverse complement strand
CCTTTTGATCATGCGTCAGCACTGAACGCAACCTGCGCGACTTGACAAACACGCGCGCGATGGGATAAACTGCCGGGTAAGAAGTTTTGGGACTTACCCTGCACCGGATCGCGAAATCCGGTGGCCGTTTAACCCACACCACCTGATAGAGCCGCGCGGGATGCGCGGCCTTTTTTTATGTCGAGGTCTATCCGATGCTGGCGCAAAACAAAAAAACCCGGACACCGCCGGGGATCCGTAGATCCCGCGACGGCATCCGGGGGTAAAATCATCAGGCGTTAGAACGGCAGGTCGTCCGGCAAGGCGACTTCATCAGGGTCTCCTGTCGCGTGGCTGGTGGATCCTTTGGCTCCGTCTTTCGGGTAATCCAAGAAGCGCACGTTGTCGGTCACAATCTCCGACGCCTTCCGCTTGGACCCGTCTTGGGCTTCGTAGCTCCGAATCTGCAGGCGGCCTTCCACGGCCACTAACCGGCCCTTGGTCAAGTTGTTGGCCACGGTCTCGGCTGCCTTGCGCCAGGCGACGCAATCGATGAAATCCGCTTCGCGCTCTCCAGCGCTGTTGGTAAAAGGCCGCTCAACGGCGAGGGTGAATCCGGTTACGGGAGTGCCAGTATTCGTATAACGCATTTCGGGATCCCGGGTCAGCCGTCCGATTAAAATTACGCGATTTAACATCAATCATCATCCTCCTCTGATTTAGGTACTATCTTTGTTTCTGGTCGTGTCTTGTACTGCTTGAATTCAAAACACCCTCCGACATCCCCCGGTAGAACCGGGGGTGTGCCTGGGCGCCCCGGCTGCATCCGTCGTGTTACGAGCGAATGTCCACGGAGACGGCCAAGCCGACTAACGCTAGTCCTTCGAGCACCCCGACGATATCATGCGTCACCGCGCTGACAATCGCCACCATGAGCCCCAGAGCTCCTCCAAACCAGGTGAGCAACACGGCCACCACGGCTTTTTGGGTATCGGTCTGGGTATCATGCCGTCGCCACCAGTCGCGCCATCGGTGCATCATGAAACTCGCCTCCTTTCTGAATGTACCGGACCCGTCGTCGGACCCGATAGGGGTCACGGATGGAATCGTTTGAAACATGGCACCCCCGTCCAGGAAAAAACCCCGTTCGTAGTGAACAGGGTTCGTCCGGCCCTCAGTTAAGACCCCCTGAACCTCCCCACGGATAAATCCGGGGGTTTACGCCCTGTTTTGGTAAAACACGACAAACGGGTCTGGTTCCGATACGCTAAGCAGGGAAGCCGTAGCGACGGCTTCAAACCTCCTACGGTGACAGACATGTCATACCGTGCAGGAGGAACGTTTACCTCATGAGAGAGTTCAGCGAAGTGTTAGGGCTCATCTATTATGCGGTCGGACTGTTTAAGCTCTGGAAGCATTCGCGATGAGTACAAAAACGGAGGGGTGACGCCCCCTCCGTTTTCTTGTGACCTTGGTCCATTAGGGATCCTCGATCGATGCCCAGCGCTCAGCATGAGATATTGTTCCCTCGAAGAACCCGTTCCAAGGTCAGACAGTCATACCCTGCACCGAGTGGTTCGTGCGAAATGTTAGGTTCACCTTCATCATACGCGCCATGCGGCGCGTTTTCAAGGGACCGATTTCAAGTACTTTTATTTATGAGGGAAGACGGGGACCATTAAATCGTTCTAAACCGACATCCCCGATAGTCCTCGCCGTCTTCAGAATGAGATCGCGCCGTCCGTCTAAGAACGAACGTGCTACACTAACAACAAATCTATCCAGCCGAAAACAATTGCGCTACAGCTAAGCCTAGGGAGGCCACCATGACAAAACCGAGATTAAAACTCGGACAACGAGTTTGGATTTTGCGAAGTGGATACACCGGAACATATTGGCAACCAGCCGAAGTCATGATTGCACCAGTCGCCAATCAAGAAGACGTCTTTATTCGCCGTCTCACAACCGGCGAATACGCCAGGGTGTCGCTGCGCAGCATAGTAGATGAGACACGGTATCAGGCAATTTTAGCCGCTGACAGGATTAAAGAGGAAGAGAGGCAACGACGTGAAATGGAACGAAACGCAGAGCCGATCTACATGACTATGGAAAGCTATCGCTCAACCGAATGCTGGCACTGCAAAGAATCTCTCACGTCCGAATCGCATGCAACATGTTCCATATGTGGATGGCTCCAATGCAGTAGCGGGTATTGCAGTCCGCAGTGCCATCACCCCGGCCATGCCACTTCCTAATAGCTTGCCAAGACCACCGTGCCATCTCCGGTACAGCGGGCTGTCATCATGGCATCCCCGAGACGTTTGGGACACAACTGGACGACGCTGTGTAGACTCGTTTCTCCCCTAGCCAGCATCGACTGGAGTGCTACCAACAACTCGGCCACGGTCAGACCTCCGACATCCTCATATTCTCGCTCGGGTACAATCTCCATCTCCATAAGAGACATCACATTCCCATCCTCTCTCTATCCAATAGATTAGACAAAACACGACCCCCACTACCCCGTCAGCGACGGGGTTGAGTGAGTAAGCCAAGTGAATGGCATTAAAAAAAGCCCGATCCCCCAAGGAGGACCGGGCGTATCGTTTAGAAAAATGCACGAAACCATCGGACGACCGATTGCAACCAGCGGGCGCGTACTAAATAGGTCCGGCCTCCAAGACGAATCCGGGGCGCATGCGGATACTTCTTCGCGGTGAACGAAATCACTCGAGCGGGACGGGCCATGCTCACACCTCCCAATCCGGATGGGCTAACCGGATTTCTTCTAAGGCAAACCGCGCCGTCTGTTGGAGTTGACGGTCCGATCAATTTTTCGCCACATCTTGAGCCGCGTCCACGAGCGCCCGCAATCGGTCGCCCTTGAGTTTTGCAATCGTGGTACGGAGGGTACTGGGCGAAGCAATGAGTGAATGCATGATAGATGACCTCCCTGGGTCCTTTTCGGACACAATCTGAGGCCATCCCTAACCCCGCAGAGCGGGGTGGTTCTTTCGCCGCGCTACATCGGGTTTCTGTTAATCACCGACCCATCGATGCGCACAATTGAGACACTCCCATTCCTGAGGGAGCACGCCCATCCCGTGTAAGGCGGACGGACCCATCAAGGCCCCAAACAGTGCTCCGCTCCCCAGTACCACCCAATTTATCGTTCCGGGGAATATGGCCGGATGAGGCCACACAGTCATTGTGGCCACCAGCATGGCACCACTCAACAGCATCAACGCCAAGAACACGCCGCCCGCCAGCCCCATCACGATGCCCCAACTGTGTAAGGTCCATCGCCATTCGTGCGGATGGATTAAGTGACGACTTGTTGACGCGGCCGCAACCTGTTCACTGCCACAAGAGACACAGTGCATCAGAGACATTCTCATTCATCCTTTCCGTCGTTGGTAAGAAGGCGATTTGATCGCGTGGAATTATTCGTGACCCTGAATGGGATTAAAACGCATAATGCGCACGGTGTACCGTGATAACTTGACGCCGCACCACATCGACGACGGCCGTCACGCCATTTTCCCCATGTAAGACACGAGCGGATGATCCGTGGTGTTTCGAGGCACGGGTCCATTGGGGGTGGGCTAACGTCTGCTGAATTTCTTGATGGCTAATCGATCGTTCGTAGGCGCGCCGTTGGCCATGCTGGCTCATCGACCACGGCATAGGCCGACGAGTGGAAAATACCATCATTGTTCTCACCTCACCTGGCGTAGAGAAAGATGAGAAGAACAGCCCACCGCCAGAGGCGGTGGCACGATCGCGGGAGAGCTACGTGACGAACTCGATCGCGAGTATCATGGAACCGAACCGGTAACGCGGGTACCGTAAAGCCACCCCTGTAGCAGATGAGGCACCAGGCGCGAGGCATCATTCCCCGTGATAAACCACCGCCAGAGGCGGTGGTACCGTAGGAACCGATCGCACGGGCGGACTAAAAGGAACTGCCCTCTTAAAATCGGGATGTCCGATCAACCTTGGGATGAGAACCTTCCCCTCTGCGATCCCCCACGAGTACGAACTGAACTCCTCAGCGGGAACCAAGACTTCCGGGGAAACCCCCCAATAACATGGCCGCGATCACCGAATCAGTCGCTTATCTCACGAGATGAAAAGCACCCCGTAGACACATTGACCCTTGGCCCTCCAATTAGATACCCCCCTATAGATGTGTGACGACTTTGGGCGATCCCTGTATGCTATGTGGCTCTAGGGTTGAGGACGTTTTTTGCTCTGACGTTAACGACCGATGAGTGGCACAACCCATAGATTAACGAACCCACCTACACCTTCTAGTCTTTTGCTAAATCCTTGGGTGTCTCCCGAAATCTTATGATTAACGAACGTTGTCCACCGGTCGATAAGGGGTGGGCGTCACGTGTTGCAGAGTAATTTAGAACTTATCGCGGCTTACCAAGCTTAGAATTACCGGATATCGTATCCCAAAAGTTCACCAACGCACCCTCTCCAGTCATCGCGGTCCACGTTCCGTTGACCCAGGAGTCTTCGTCTAACAGGAGATAATTGCGGGCTCCGGACAGTTCGGCACGGAGTGCCATGCCACCAAAACTCCCGCCGACGACCCCTTGGGTACCAGTTCCCGCCGGAATCGCATACACCACCCACGGCTCACGGGGATACCGAGTTTGCCATTGACGGCCCACCAAATAGGATCGCATGGCCCGCAATTTCTTGTGAAATTTCGTGTCGCGTCCACTGCGTTCGTACTCAATCATAAGGGGTTGCGACTGATCAAGCAGAATCACGGCATCCGGGTCAATACGTTGCCACTCGTGGGTCACTTTATTGGCCACGAATTTTTGGCCCGCTTCCCGCGATCCTTCCCAGTCCACCACAGGTCGACCTAACGCCTTCGCCGTTTCACATATCGCGATACAGACATCATTCAAGCCGAGTTCGTGCAACGCGGACACGCGTTGGCTCCCCGTTTCACTTTTGGGCCGCCAGTCTTCGATCCATTCCCGAGCCAACGCATGATCGGTTCGGACTAATACATCAAAGCCCCGTGCGGATAACGCATAAGCCCAATGCGGGCGTCCCCCGTGCGAAGCCGGAATCGCGCCGCGATCGGCTAATCCCCATTGATAGAGCCGGGCCAACCGTTTTTCGGCCATCCGTAGGGACATGAGCCAAAAACGGCTCACTTGCTCCGTGGTGAGATAGTTATAGCGCAATAATCCTTCTAAGATCTGAAGATCGTGCTCGCTTAGCACCCGTTGACGCCGTGTTAACCCCATAATGTCCTCAATCGAAAACTCTGGCATATCATTGTAGTGCCAACGAATCACGCCGCTTTGGGCCATTGGGTAACCTCCTCGAAATATCTATGATGTCACGCTCAAGCCCAGTCTGCGCGGGCCTTTGACGATGATTTTGACCCGTGGGTGACATCACGCCACGGCTGTTGTCAGCGGGGGGATGTCACTTTTGCCGTCGAAATGTCTGAAAACGTTGTGGTGATGCCGCTTTGCGCCTGACATCACACGGAGGCGATTTGGGGTGTTCCACCTAGCTGCATCCACCGGGTATAGACCCGAATCGTGGTATCTGCGTGGCTCTCACAGTACCGGTATGCCGTGCCCATCAGCACGCGGCGCGCCTGGGCCCCGCAAAAACAGATCCATTTGGGATGATGGTGGGATTCCATCG
>JAKADJ010000178.1 GCA_021820645.1 Bacillota bacterium | reverse complement strand
TAAGGCCCGTACATGGTCCTCGACATAAAGCCAATCACGCACATGGAGCCCGTCTCCATAAAGAGGCCAGGGCTTCCCATCCAGCCCGTTTGTAATGAATAAGGGGATCATCTTTTCCGGAAACTGGTAGGGTCCATAGTTGTTACTACATCGGGTAATTACCACGTCTTGCCCATAGGTTTCGAAGGCGGCCCGCGCTAATAGATCGGATCCCGCCTTACTAGCGGAATAGGGGCTATTGGGAGCCAAGGGAGTCTCCTCTCGAAAATATCCCGACTCTTTTAGCGTGCCGTACACCTCATCGGTAGAGACATGCAAAAATCGACCGACGCCATGTGATCGGGCGACTTCCAGTAAGGTCTGTGTCCCTAGGACGTTGGTGTGGACAAACGGCACCCCACTCTGAATGCTGCGGTCTACATGCGATTCTGCCGCGAGATGAATGACTGCATCGATCGGACCATGCGCCTGGAATACCTGGTCGAGCCCCGGCCGATCGGTGATAGACACCCGCTGCCATTGGTATCGCGGATCATCCGCGTATTCGGCAAGGTTAGCGAGATTCCCCGCATAGGTCAAGGCGTCGACATTAATAATTTCGACCGGCGGTTGGTGGGTTAGGATCCAGCGAACCAGATGCGATCCAATAAAGCCTAACCCCCCCGTGATAACGATCTTCACAGACATAGTCCCTCCTTGTTAGCGCGGCCGAGTGGTCCAGTCGAACCCGATTCCAGGATCATCCCATGCAACCCTTTTCTCGTCGGGAGATTCCGGCCGATAGGATTCCGTCGTGAAATAGACAATCATGAGGGGTGTGGACCCCAAGACCCGGTACCCGTGGAGCACGCCAACCGGAATCACGATAAGTATCGGATTATCTTGCCCCGGATAAAGAACTTGAGTAATCCCCCGTGTCTTGGAGTCGTCGCGGGAATCATAGAGCACCACCTCGGCCGACCCTACCGGGAAAAACCACAAGTCGTCTTGCCGTTCGTGATAGTGAAACGCCTTAATCACTCCGGGATAGCTCATCGAAAGCGAGGCCTGTCCGAAACTGCGCAAAAGCTCGTCGTCGTCCCGCAAGATTTCTTGAAAGAATCCTCGATTGTCGGGGTGACGCACCAGATTTTTCACCAAAACCCCGTCAATCTTGCCAAATTGACTCATACCCAAAACTCCTCCCGGACACCCTAGTATAGGGGTTTGACTAAAGATCAATGCGGCTCTGGTCGCCTAAGATTAAGTGCACCGCGCGGGGGCGCGACTGCACACCCGATACCGTCACCCCGCGACCAATCAGGCTTTGGTCGATGCGCACCGGCACATCATGAATCTTACTGTCTGTAAGTACCACACTGTTTTCAATTTCGGTGTGGCTAATGAGGACCCCTTGACCAATCGAGGTATAGGGACCTACATAGCTGTCTTCAACTCGAGCTCCGTCGGCAATACTCACCGGGCCTCGAATCATGCTGCGCCGAATTTCCGCGCCTGGCCCCACGATGACCCGTCCTTCCAATCGACTCTCCTCGTCCACCGTGCCTTCAATCCGGCTTGCGATGTCTTCTAGGACCAAACGGTTGGCTTCTAACACATCTTCGGGTCTCCCAGTGTCCTTCCACCAGCCCTCTACAAGTGCGGCGTCCACTGGTACATCATCATCAATTAAGACTTGAATCGCGTCGGTAATCTCGTATTCGCCTCGCCACGATGGCCGCAATTGGTCGATGGCTTGGTGGATCCGAGGTCCAAAGCAATAGGCACCAACCAATGCCAGATTGGACGGAGGGTGTTTCGGTTTTTCCACTAATCGTACCACACGGCCGTCCTCCACCACCGCCACCCCGAATTGCGTCGGATTCTTAACCTCAGTGAGAAGAATCGATGCCGCAAAGTTGCCTTCTAAGAAGCGATGGGCCAGACGCGATAACCCACCGCGGAGGAGGTTATCCCCCAAAAACATTAAAAAGGGCGATGTATCTAAAAAGGTGCGTGCCGTCTTGACAGCATGGGCGAGTCCTAACGGCTCACTTTGGGGAATGTATGTAAAAGAACAACCAAATTGGCTACCGTCCCGCAATGCGCTTCGGACCTCTTCGCCGGTGTCGCCAATGATGACGCCGATTTCCTCGATCCCGACGGATACCATCGCATCCACCGCATAAAATAAGATAGGCCGGTTTGCCACCGGAATAAGTTGTTTAGCTCCCGTGTAAGTTAATGGGCGCAGCCGACTTCCGGTGCCACCCGCTAATAACAGTCCCTTTAGTTTAGACAAGGTTTTTTGTCTCCCAAGAATTTATTCTTTTGCTATCATACAGAAGCCTAAGGTTCCTGACAATTTTCGGCGCCTTGACAGCAACTCAGGAATCAGAATACAATGAGTAACGGTATCGGGGAGTAGCGCAGCTTGGTAGCGCGCCTGCTTCGGGAGCAGGAGGTCGCAGGTTCGAATCCTGTCTCTCCGACCATTTGTCGCATGCTTGCATCATCCCTTTCGCACCACCGAGGAGCCCATTGATTTCATTCGGGTTCGTCTCCTAACCCCCAATCTACCGCCTTTCCCGTGCAACTATTCGAGTCATTATAAGTAGACCATCCGACGCCCATAATCAAGCACTGCGGATCCCGCCCTGGGTCAGAACCACACGCCTGCCACCTTTAATGAAGAGCACTAGGTGCACCATCCGTTCTAAGCTTTACACATGCCTAGTGAAGGCGGATTGACAAGTATGCAACAGAACGTGGCCCCCGCAAAACTTACGTAAAGGGCGATCGTGAGAAACGCATGTTGCGTGAGGACTATCTATTGAGGCATGGAACTAGATCCCCGCCCCATCCTGCCACAATGGAGAGTCCGGGAGCACCACCGAATGCGCCATGACTTGGACCGGATCCTCCGACGCTAAATGATATAAAGTGATGGTTGCCAAACTAGCGCTAATCGACAACTCTAAGGCATCCCAGATTTCGGGCCGAACACAATCTTTACAGTTCTTAGCGTCGCAATCACAAAACTCTATCGGGCCACCCAGTGCGGTCATAATGTCTAACACGGTAATCTTGGTGGCTTCGCGGGCCAAGACAAAGCCGCCATTAGCTCCCCTTACCGAACGAACCAATCCGGCGCGTCGGAGCGCCATCAAGAGCTGCTCCAAGTACTTGTCGGACAAACCAAGCTCTGGGGTCATCTCGCGGATCGATATTGGGGTCTTTGGGCTCTGCCGCGCCAAAATGGTCAAGGCTCTCAATCCGGCTTTGAATCCCGTGGAAAGTTTAAACATGTGGCACTACCTGCTTCCGATATAGCGCCGTGCTAAGATATCGTTCACCGGAATCCGGGAGAATAACCACGACTGGTCCTCTTGGGACTGCGGATCTTTGCAGGATGTGTCGTGCTGCTTCTAGTGCAGCACCACCAGAAATGCCACAGAGAATGCCTTCCGTGGCAGCTATTTCCCGTGCGGCCGCCATGGCGGCGTCTTGAGACACCGCGACCACCTCATCAATCACCGAGCGGTTTAAGATACTCGGCACAAAGCCAGCCCCTATGCCCTGAATCTTATGGGGCCCGGGTTCGTGGCCCAACAAAATCGAAGACTCTTCCGGCTCCACACCAATAATTTGGATATCCGATTTTTGGGATTTTAAATATTCCCCTATCCCGCTAATGGTACCTCCGGTGCCGATTCCTGCCACTACTAGGGAGACCTCACCCTCAGTGTCCTCCCATATTTCCGGTCCCGTGCTTTGGCGGTGAATATCTACATTCGCCGGGTTGTCAAATTGCCGCAAGGTCACAGCCCCTGGTGTCTCTCGCACTAACTGCTCCGCTCGTTGGATCGCCCCAACCATCCCGAGTCGCCCAGGCGTTAATACCAGCTCGGCGCCGAACGCTTGGAAAAGAATCTGGCGTTCGAGGGACGCCGTGTCGGGCATGGTGAGCACCACCCGATATCCTCGATGGACCGCAACCATGGCTAGCCCGATTCCGGTGTTCCCTGACGTGGGTTCCACGATGAGACTACCCGGACCCAGTAGTCCCTGTTTTTCGGCATCTAAGACTAACGCCAATCCCAGTCGATCCTTGACGCTGCCACCAGGGTTATAAAATTCGAGTTTCGCGTAAGCGAGTATGCCAAATTCGTCCGATAGTTGTCGGAGACGCACTAACGGGGTATGCCCGATGAGTGCGTCGACACACTCAAATACTCGCATAATCGACACCGCCCCATAGTAATTAGAGGATATACCCTATAAACTTACTTGGGATTATTGTAGCACAACCATTGGGCATACTTGAAGTATGAGGAGGTGCTCCCTACATGGCTCGACGAAAAAAACCATTGGTGGATGGGGCAGAATCTGCGCTAGGGGCCTTACGGCGGGCAATCCAGGAGGGGGCCCAGCCCTCCGCTCCGTCCTATCGCGATAGATTTTTGGAGTTAGCGAGAAAAATAGCGGAGGACCAGGAACCCAAAACACCCACCGATTGAGCCTTAAATATTATCCAAGTCGTAATTTTTTAGCAGCCGAGACGCAATCACCATGCGCATCATCTCGGATGTCCCTTCATAGATTTCGGTGACCTTGGCGTCGCGCAGGAGACGCTCTACCCCATATTCTCGCATGTAGCCATAGCCTCCAAAGATTTGAATAGCATCTGCCGCATGCAGCACGGCCTTTTCCGATGCAAAGAGTTTTGCCATGGCGAATAACGGGCGTTGGGCTGGGCCCTCCTCGCGTCGTCGCGCGGCCTCATAGGTCATCATCCGAGCCGCGTGCAGATCGGTTGCCATATCCGCAAGCCGCCACTGCACCCCTTGGTAGTGGCCAATCGTTGAACCGAACTGCTCTCGTTCCCGAGCGTATCCCAAAGAACGTTCCAACGCGGTCGCCATAATACCCACACTTTGCGCCGCAATCCCTATCCGTCCCCCGTCTAACAAGAAGAGGGCGATATCATAACCCTGGCCTTCCATTCCCAACCGTTGATCCATGGGCACCCGGACGCCATCCAGAATCAACTCAGACGTCCTGGAGGCCCGTATTCCCATCTTGTCTTCCGGAAGCCCGAAAGATAATCCCGGTGCATCTTGTTCGACAATAAATGCCGTAATGCCCTTGGCCCCGAGCTCCGGGTTCACCGTGGCAAAAACAATATAAGTGTCGGCTTCCCCGGCACTGGTTATAAAGATTTTTTGCCCATCTAGCACATAATGATCGTCCACCAACCGAGCTCGTGTACGAAGCGCGGCGGCATTAGATCCCGCATGCGACTCGGTTATGGCAAATGCCCCGATTGCCGTACCTTGGCATAATCCCGGCAGATACCGTGCTTTCTGCGCGTCCGTGCCGTAGCGCCAGATCCCTTCGATATGTAATGAGTTATGCACTTCATAAATGACCGCCGTAGCAGGATCTGCAGCCGCGATCGCCTCCACCACCAAAGTTTGTGCCAGATAACTGGCACCCGCACCTCCCCATTGCGAATCCACCACCATGCCAAGGTACCCCTGAGCACCCAGTAACTCTAGGTTTTTTCGAGGGAAGGCTTGGGTCCGATCATACTCGGCTGAGGTGGTTGCGATGGTGTTTTGGACCAGGGTATGAATCGCATCTCGTATCGCATTTTCGTCTTCCGTTAATAAACTGAGTCCCATTCTTTATTC
>JAKADJ010000177.1 GCA_021820645.1 Bacillota bacterium | reverse complement strand
CAAATATTTCGTACTGCTTGGCTTTTGGAATCCCGGAACCGTTGTCGGAAATATAGATGAGGATGTCAGATTGCCGGTAGCGGACGGAGATACTAACCATTCCCGGTTCTTCCTGGTCCGCGATTCCGTGGAGTATGGCATTTTCGACTAGCGGTTGGATCGTCAAGATCGGGACCGGGATATTGAGGGCCTCGGGTTGAACCCGTAGTCGGTACCGGAGTTTATCCCCATAGCGTGCTTTCTCCAGACGGAGATAGGTTTCGACATAATCCAGTTCATCTTTGAGGAGGATGGTCGGGCCCCGATGGGAGAGCGAGCGCCGAAAAAACGACGACAACTGGATTAAGAGATCACGGGCTTTGTCGGGGTCGGTCCGCGAAAACGAGATGATGGTATTTAATACGTTGAAAAGAAAATGGGGTCGGATCTGCGCTTGTAGTGCTTCTAGACGAGCCGCCGAGGCTAAACTGCGCTGACGATCGACTTCTGCCACTTCCAGCAAAATGGAGAGTAACTGCGCAATTCCTTCGGCAAATCGGCGGGTTCGTTGCGGAAGCATACTTTCTTCCGCGACATAGAGCTTGACTGATCCCACCGACTGATCGTGAGAAATAAGGGGCGTAATGACTACGACACCTAACTGACAGTCCTCATAGGATCCTTGTAACACGTCGGTATTCAAGACGCGGGTGACGCGGTCCCGCATGACTTGTCGGGTGGTCAGGGAGAGTAAGCTTCCGGGTTCGTGCCCGGGGCAGGGTTTGCCGGCCCAGCCCAGCACGATATTGGTGTCTGTAATCGCCACAGCTTCAACACCTACAGTGGTTTGAATGATATCGGCAATATGTTGTGCCGTTTCGCGGTTAAGACCTTGGCGGAGGTGGGGTAAGGCGGCGCTGCCGATATCAAAGGTGGCCTCGGCAAAATCGGCCAGGGGGGCGGATTCCAGCGGAGGGGGCTCCATTGCGGAATTGACACGTCGATACCACCCGTAGCCTAGGCCTGCGACTATCAATAGGATTGTGGTGATCAAGGGCCGGTATATCCCGGGAAGAGTCCATAAACCGAGCAGAATTGCTACGGCCCATGTGGCGACAACCCATTTTGCCCGGCTATCCATGTGGCCTGTCGCCTCCTCTTGGGGTTCCTAGCCAGTTCACTAATTGCGTCGCGGTCATCACGCGGCTCAGGCGCGGAAAGATCCGCGTGATGGCAAAGTAGTGCTCGTCCTTTGAGGTGCCTAACATGGCGTCGGAAATCGTGATGACGCGATACCGGTGGTCGTAGGCATCGCGTATGGTGCTTTCCACCGAAAGATTAGTGGCAATACCGGCTACGATCAGGGTGTGAATGCCTAATCTCGCCAAATGATAGCCGAGGGTGGTGAAATTAAATGCGCTCCAGCCCAGTTTCATGACGACAAAATCTTTTGGTAGCACTAAGAGTTCGCGGAGAACGCCATCGTCCACCGATGGTGGAATGGGTCGGGCTGGACGGTCGACCTGCGGGCTTTTTGCGTCGTGGCTGGCGTCGATGGTCGGAGTCCAGACGTAGCCAATCGGAATATTATGGAATTGCGCTTGGCGCACTAACACCCGGATCGTGGACAAGAGGCGCATCCGTGGATCAGCGGGATCGTCCGCCCGAGCCAGGCTTTCTTGCATATCGATGATTAACAGTGCAGTACCGTCCGCCATCGCTATTCTCCTGTTCCATCAATTACATGAGCTCCTCGGGCTATCAGCTCTACAAGGGCGGAGAGACTATCGTCGGGTTTTACATTGACGCCGCGGATGGCGTGGTTGATGACTTTTACCTGATAGCCTAACCGAAGGGCATCCATTGCGGTTGCCTTTACGCAGTAATCGGTAGCTAAACCCGCCAGGTAAATAGTACGGATTTCGCGTGAGTCCAAAAGCTGCTGGAGGGACGCTTCGGTACGGATGCCGTCGGAATTTTTCACCATCCCTTCGAAACCGCTATAGGCGTCCACGTCGGGCAAGAATCCCTTTTCCACATAAATCGCGTCTAGAGGGATAGTAAGATCCGGATGTAAGTCGGCGCCCGGCGTGCCCTGGACACAATGGGGGGGCCACGGCCCTCCCTGTTCCGTAAAAGATATATGGTGGGCGGGATGCGCGTCTTGGGTAAAGATAATGGGGCAGCCCTGGTCCTGAAAGCGGCGGATCCAACGCTGCACGGTGGGAATAATCTGGTCGCCTTCCGGAACGGCTAACGTACCACCTGGGCAAAAATCATTTTGTAGGTCCACCACGATGAGCGCGGCGTGCGCCAGATCCCTAGTAGTATGGTTCACAAAATCACCTCCTTCGAATGCTAATCACAGGCATCGTTTCCCTCTATCTTAAAGGATACCAAGGCCGAGGGGAAGAAAAAGGCCCCGGTCCATGAGACCCGAGGCCTTTTTAAAAAAGCCAAACTTAGCCGACCCGCGAGGAGGCCTCAGCATCGACGTTACCTAGTGCTTCTCCGACATCATCGGTGCGATAGCCACTGGCCACGCCCCAATAAAAGAAGATGAGCCCTAACACAATGACGACGATCAGATCCAGCGGATAAGGAATGACGTTTTTTAGCTCGCCTAGTTTGCTGGAACCGAAGTAGACCATGCCCAGCATGGCGAGGAGGTACACCACCATCCAAAGGCCGCTCTTAATGGATTGACCGGTGGGTCGCTCCACGGTGCTTGAAGGAATGGCTGACACCACGAAATAGAGCACCACACCAATTAAGATAGCGATGAGGAGCTTGGAGTCGGTAGCCCATCCGGTAAAGTACACGATAAGGGATCCGACGACGAATGCCACAGGGGCTATGATGGACGCGCCTCCCAGACGAAAGGGGCGCTTGGCGTCGGTTGCCGTACGCCGCAGTACCATCAACGATACGGGCCCAATGATGTACGTAAACACCGTAGCCGAGGAAACCAGCCCCACCAACGATTGCCACGAGGGGAAGGGCAATAAGAACACGAGACCCAAAATCAAGGCCACAATCAAGGCACCAGCAGGAATTCCGGTGCGGGGATCCACTTTAGCGAGACCCTTAGGAAAGTATCCGTTTTTGGCTAAGGCGTAGATGACGCGGGTGGTCGATGCCAGATAGACATTGCCAGTACCAGCCGGAGAGAGAATCGCGTCGGCATACAGCAAGGTGACAAAGAACCCTAAGTTCAAGCTGGCTGCGACTTCTGCGAAAGGCGACGTCAATGCGGCGGCAGACCAGCCTTTAGCCAAGTCGGCGGCTGGCATTGCAGCGACGAAGACCAGCTCTAATAGGACATAGAGGATAATACCGATACAAATCGAGTAAATCAGCGCACGGGGTACATCACGTTGTGCGTTGCGCGCCTCACCCGAGAGGTCTACGGCTTGGCGAAAACCTAAGTAAGAGAAGATAACACCGGATGTCGCCAAGGCCACGAGGACTCCAGAACTCCCACTTGGCGCGAACCCGCCGTAGTGAGAAAGGTTGGTCCAGTGTAAGCCCGAAAATAAAAACACAATAATCGTCAAGCTCGGCATAATGAACTTCAGAATGGTGACGATGGTGTTGACCCGGGCAAAGGTTCTCACCCCGTAATAGTTGATTACAAAGAAGGCGACCATCAGTAAAGCAGCGACCAAGAGCCCAGTGCCCGTCAGAACCGGGATTTTAGCTGTGGAATCCCAGAGGCCTGGAGCCCAGTGTGCCGAATACTGCATCACGCCTTCCGCCTCAATCGCGGGCACAGAGGCGTAGGCAATCCATGCCGCCCATCCCATGATAAATCCAGTAAGGTGTCCATGGGTATAATGCGGGTAGCGCACAATGGATCCCGATTCGGGAAGCATGGAGCCCAGCTCGGCATAGACCAAGCCGATAAGTAATACCGCAAACCCGCCGATAACCCACGCGATAATGGACGACGGACCGGCGTCGTTGGCGGCGTAGAGGGCACCGAATAACCAACCCGACCCGATAATCCCTCCCAGGGACGCCATCGTAAGATCTAAGAGGCTCAGCTCTCGTTTAAGTCCTGTATTGGCCAATTGAATCCTCCTCTTTTAAGTACGACCTATCTATCTCCGATATTTAAAGAGTTCTACCCGGGAAATAACAAGTATGGCACCGAAGACGCCTGTACAATTCGACAAAAGAATGAGAATTCCTGCAACCGATGGATGATTCGTTGTACACATATGCTGATCGGGGCCCCCTAATGTCCATTTTTTGGCGTTAGGAAAGGATTAGCACTCGAGATAAAATTTTTTCAAGGACACGGATGTCGTGGGCCAAAGAGGTGGGATTGGACTCATCCAAAAGGAGTGGCGCTTCGGCGGCGAGTTGGCGAAGAGCGCCGTTAACCCCCGCCTGATACGCGTGCAGAAGGGGTAGAAGATCGAGAAATTGCGGTGTAAGCCACCCGCTCATATCAAGAATGAGGTCCTTGGCCCGAGGCGTTATCGCATGGGGAGCCGTTCCCAGTGTTACCCCGAGACTAAGGCTGGGTATTCCCAGGTGATCGACGCGGCTCGAATCCCAGTCGCAGTGATAGAAATCTATGTCTACTCCAGCCAGCGAAACTTGTTCCCCGAACCAACGGATTAAACTGGCGTGATCCAGGCCAAAAGTGCCTTGGAAAGAAATCCTCTGAGGGAAGTTGTTGAATTCCTCCGAGAGAAAATCTACCCATCCGTTTGAGGTCAGACTTCCACCAAAAAAGTGTCGAATTTTCCCGCCGTGCAAATGGGACACCGAGGGATCAGGCGCATATTGGAGCAGTTGTTGTCGGGCAGCGTCTACTTTTTCCGAAATTAGATACGGGTTGATACGGTCTTCCATTTCGTCATGGGCATATTTAGCCAAGGCGAGCAGGCGAGAGGCCCGATACGGGACCCGCGGCCACACGGTCGATGGACTTTCTAGGAATACCCGGAGCACGGTGGCGGGCCACGAACCTGGGACATCGTGCTCGATAATGGCAGAGGGGAAGATTGCGACGCGGCGGTCTAAAGCCAAGGCTCCGCACACCAAATATGGGGACCAGAGCGGATGATACACCTCAAACCGGTCATCGGGGAGCGCAGTAAATAATCCTAAAAGCAGGTCTGAGACATATTGCGGCGCTCCACCGGACATGATGACCAGGAGAGAACTTTGAGCCAGCACGTCGGAGTAGAACGTGCGTCGTCCCCATGGTGTCAGTGCTTCCGCAAAACGGTGATAGATTCGGCGTGGCATCCCATCCATCCCTTCGAACCCGAGAGTGTTCTGTCATCATACGGTGGGATAGGTCGGAAGGTTCCAACGCGGCGAACCTGGTACAATAGGAGTACAATTCAAGACGAGTAGGAGGTCCTAATACGATGGCTGTTGTCGTGTATACCACCCCAACCTGACCCCATTGCCGGACTGCCAAGCGCTATATGAAAGAACGCCATATTCCATTTCACGAGGTCGACGTGACCAAATCGGAGGCGAACTTGAGGGCGCTTCAGCGGAAATCCGGGCAAACCGGCGTGCCGGTGATCGACGTCAATGGAACGATTGTGGTGGGATTTAACCGTCCGAAGCTGGATCGGGCGCTCGGAATTCGGTCGGTATAAGAGGACGGGAGAGTGGGACCATGAGTGAGCTGATGTATCAGGTAACTACCAAAAAGTCAGTGGACGAGGCTGTCGAGGCA
>JAKADJ010000176.1 GCA_021820645.1 Bacillota bacterium | reverse complement strand
CCGGTCATGGGGGCGCGCGGTAGCCGCAATCGGCGGCAAGGCGGCCCCTGCCTTTAAGATATTTTGTGAGGACTCTTCGGCAAGCTTTCTCGACCCCAGCGCATCCAACGCGGTGGCTTCAGAGGCCCCGGCGTTTTGGAGTCAGTACCAAAGTCGTGGGAATCTCAAGACGACGGGCCTTTATCGCACCTTTGCGGCCATGGCCCAGGTCAATGCGCAGTTGGCCCACAATTTACGTCCCGGCTTATATCAAGAAATTAAGCCGTGGGCTCAGCAGTTATCCTTAGAAGGCTCGGCAGGCGTGTCGACCATTGAGATTCTCGAACGCAACCTTGAGGGGCAAGTCGTACCCGCCTCGGCGAGCAATTCCACGTTAGCCGCTTTGAACCAGGCGATGAGCTCCCCGATCACCCTAGGGGTCAGCGCGGCCGTCAACCAGTGGATGGCCACCGCCAAGGCCTTATCACCACTCGCACCTTAACCCTAGGGTTTGGCAAAGGTGCGCGCCAGTTTTAATCGGTACTGACGAAAGGATAGCTCTTTAAGAGCTCGGGCACTTAAGCCTCGTACCGGAATCCCTCCACGTAAGACCCACCCTACACCTTGTCCTGGATCGAGAGAAATAAGCATCCCGCGTAACCTGGGAGTGAAACGGTCTCGGCCCAAACTCTCGCCTTTAATGAGTCGTCCGATGGCGTTTCCGACGTAGTGGCCGGCCAAGGTGGCTAATTGCGCCGTTGCGGGGACATCCCTGCCGTCCACGGTGACGTGCCAGAGGTCACCTGCTACGAAGATACGGTCCGTCACTTGTCCGCGGGCGTTAGCAATGGGGAAGCCTTGAGGGTCCGTCTTAAGGTCCGTGTGCCGAATCCAACCAGGGATGGTAATGCCGCCAGCCCATACTAATACGTCAAAGCCATATTGGTCGCGGTCCAATACCACCGAGTGCTCATCGACGCGCTGGACCTTTTGCCCAAGCACCACGGTGACTCCGGACCTCAAAAGACGTTGGTGGGCATATTCCGCGAGCCCACGCCCGAGCGCAGGCAATAGTCGGCGGGCTGCTTCAATCAGGATAACGTCATGGTCGGATGCCAACATCCCGGCCACTTCGACGCCGGTGAGTCCACCACCCACCACCGCGATGCGTTGCGCTTTATGGTACTGTAGGGCTTCTTTGATACGCCGTGTATCCTCCGCGTTACGCAGCGGATGCCCATACTCTTCAAGGCCCGGAATGGGGGGGATGGACGGTGACGAGCCCGATGCGAGCACGAGCCAGTCATAAGGCACCTTACCACCGTCCGCAGTCAGTACCACCGGAGGCGATTGCTGGATGCCGATAGCGGCGGTTTTAAGGTGGATGACATGAGTTTGGTCTAAAATATCCGCATAAGCTACGAGATGCTTGGCTATCGCCCCATGCACGGCCAGTGCCTCGGGCAACTCGGGAATTAATTCGTGGGCGTCGCCCGGTTCAATGAGCTGAATGCGCACATCCGAGATGTCTTGTAGGGCACCTATGGCGGCCAGCCCGGCGTAACCGCCTCCGACCACGACTACTTCAATTGACACCTTGAGACCTCCTTATTCAAAATATCCACTGGGCTTGCTCAAACGCTTGAAAGGGGACGGGCCCGCAACCATGAGAGGGCATCTGATATCGATCATAAAGTTGGCGAAATCGGGCACTCAGGGTCTGACGATATTCCACCCGGAGGTTTGACTGGTCATCAAAGTGACTCCGGAACGAGCGTGTCCGGTCCGCATCCAATGTTGCCAGGTACTCGGAGAAATATGCTAACATATTAGGCGTGAAATGGGAAAATCCTGTCATGATCCAACTGACTTTATGGACGACGGCAGTGTGAAAAAGGGCGTCTAAATTGCCCCATTGATCGGTCCATGCCGGAATCACCGGTGCACAGAAGAGGGCGACCGGGACGCCGGATGCGACGAGCTGGTCCACGGTCCTCCACCGACGGGCAGGACTTGCCGTGCCCGGTTCTAGTTGACGGCAGAGGTCTCGATCCATCGTGATGAGGCTAATGTGTACCATGACTTGACCCCGGCCGGCTAGCACCTTAAGGATATCGAGGTCGCGCAGAATGAGGGGAGATTTTGTGGTGATGGTTACTCCATGGCCGGATTCGACCAGTGCTTCCAAGACGCTACGCGTATTGCGGGTCTGGCCCTCGAGTGGCTGGTAAGGATCGGTGGCGGTGCCGATGGCCAGTATTTTAGACAGCGGCAACCGCAACAATTCGTCACGTACTTGAGTCCGCGTGAAAGTTTTTGAAAAGAGAACGGTCTCGAAGTCCGGCCCGATACCCAAGTCTAAATACGTGTGGCTCTCACGGGCATAGCAATATTTGCAGGCATGACTACAACCTCGGTATGGGTTTACGGTCGCATCAAAGCCGTAATGGGAAGAGGTGTGGTTGATGAGAGACTTCACACGCATCGGACGTATCTCACGTTCTATCGCACTCATTCCTTTCTTTATAAAGAAACCTTTGTTTTATGATAACAGAAATGGCGTGATGGTAACAGATGGGGGAGGACGACTATATGGCACTGGATTGTGCTTGGACCACTAGCGACCCAGAATATATAAGATATCACGATGAGGAATGGGGCGTACCGCTTTGGTCTGATGATAGGTTATTGGAGATGCTAGTATTGGAGGGAGCTCAGGCCGGTTTAAGCTGGATTACGGTTTTGCGCAGACGTCCCTTTTATCGGGTGGCCTTTTTGGGCTTCGATCCAAGTCGGGTCGCGGCGATCGATCCAGAAGTGCTAATGACCGCCCCCGGGGTGATTAAAAATCGCCAGAAAATCCAGAGTGCTATTCAAAACGCTCGCGTCGCGTTGCGGGTTCAAGAGGAATTTGGGTCATTAGCGCAGTATCTGTGGAATTTTGTCGATCACAGGCCTCAGATTAACCATTGGGAGCAGTCGTCAGAAGTGCCAAGTCAGAGCCTTGAGTCCAATGAGATGAGTCGCGGGCTGAAATCCTACGGAATGTCTTTTGTGGGACCAACCATCTGCTATGCATTCATGCAGGCAGTAGGGATGGTTAACGACCACCTCGTAGGCTGTCCGCGCCATGCGGCATTGGGTCGGTCCTGACTACACGCCGTGGGGCTCAGATGCCCCTAGGAGCTAGACGGGGCCGATAGGCAGAACGGAGGGTTCGATTGAGGGTTTTGGAGGTCATTACCGGAGGAGAGCCTGGCGGGGCTCAGCGTCATGTCGTGGAATTAAGTCGACATCTCCAGGACCACGGCCACGAGGTCATGATCCTGCACGGTGGCGGGCGGTGGTTGACCCAAACCTTGGGCCCGTCCTTTCCCGCGCGCTATGTGTCCTCTTTAGTACGTTCGATAAGGCCGGGTAGCGATCGCCGCGCTCTTAAAGAATTGGAGCACGAGGTGGCTCGCTACAGGCCATCGGTAATGCATGTCCATAGCTCTAAAGCCGGGATCTTAGGACGTTTCGTCGCTTGGCGTCGTCATACTCCGGCCGTGTACACGGCTCACGGCTATGTTTTTGAGGATCCGACCATATCACGGTTGGGCCGCACTCTCTATCGGCGTCTGGAGGGTTGGGCCTCTACACACAGTGCGGCAACAATTGTGGTAGCTCGCCAAGATCTCGCGTTTGCCACTCGGCACACGCGGGGTGGGAACGCCTTTTATGTGCCGAACGGCGTAATATTGGCTCCGTCCGCTAGGCATCCAAAGCGAGTCCCGCCGATCGTGGGATTCATGGGAAGGTTTTCCCGCGAAAAAGGACTCGACTGGGTCATCCCCACGGCAGTTCAGCATCCCGAATATATCTGGCATTTCGCTGGTGATGGGGCACTGCGTAGTCTCATTACGGACCAGGTCCGGCATCACGCCCATTTGAGGTGGGATGGATGGGTGGATGTTTTAGATGATTGGTTTGGGGAGGTTGACGTTTTAATTCAACCATCGTGGAAAGAGGGCGCGCCGTACACGTTACTCGATGCGCTGGCTCGGGGAGTGGTGACGGTCGGGAGCCGGGTAGGGGGAATCCCCGAGCTCTTGACGGGGATTGACCCGGCTCTCCTCGTAACGCCCGGGGACTCCGATGACCTGATCCGAGGCATCCGCTATGCACTGGAACACGGGGACCGACTTAGGGAATCAATGTATCGGCAGCTCCGTGAACACTTTGACCGAGATACCCAACTGCAAAAAGTTGAAGACATCTTGTTGGAGGTCGCCCGCTCATGATTATGGTGTTGACCGCGGTCCCGTTGCAAGGGCCCCAGCAAGGCGATCGATTGCGTTTGCAGAGCCTTATAACGGGGGCCGAACGCGTAGACCAGACGGTGGTGCAGAGCATCGACTTGCTAAAACCCAAGAGTCAATCTTGGCGTCAGTTCTTCGTAGACGTGCTGACGGGACATTCTCCTTATCTGAGTTGGTATCGTCATGAGTGGGCTCAAGGGAGGATTACTAGTGTCCCCGATATTCTCTGTGTTTTTCAATTGCGGCTCGCACCCCTCGCTTTGGCGCTTCCAGCCTCCTACCGCATTCTGGATTTGACCGATAGTCTTGGCCTTTATCGTCAGAGCTTAAAAGGGACATCCGAAGCACGGACCAAGCGGCTTTGGCTATTAGGTATTGAGCGGGACGAAGTGTCCTGGGGAAAGCAGTTTGAAGAGGTGTGGGTGAGTTCGGCGCGGGATCAAGACTGGCTTATGGCGCGCGGTCTTAACACCTTCGTTGTGGAGAACACGGTGCTCAACCGTTTGCTGCTGGAACCTGGCGACCCCCATCATCTGCTATTTGTGGGTAACCTAGAATATTTACCCAATCGGGTAGGGCTACAGCAGTTTCTCAGGACCGTGTGGGATACCTTGCGTGCATCGGGGTATCGTCTGACGGTGGTTGGGAGGGGGTCCGACCGGATTCGAGGCCCGGCCATTCAGGGCCACGGATACGTTGGGGAATTACTCCCGTTTTATAAGGCGGCCGGCGTGGTGGTTAGCCCGATCCCTATGGGGGCTGGAAGCCAAAATAAAATTTTGGAGGCCTTAGGTTGGGGGCGCCCTGTGGTAGCCTATGAGGGTGCAGTGGCGGGCCTTAGCCTCCTCCAAAAGGAGGCCGTGATGGCCGTGAACCAAAATAACCAATGGTTGCCCGCCCTCAATCGTTTAAATGACCTCGCTGTGTATCGGCAACATGCTCAAAAAGGCATGGCGGCCGTAGGTCTCGTGGGAGAGCCCGTGGCCGCCCGCCTAGAGGCAATCCATAAGACTTTGCACTAAAGCGTCGAGGGAGCCACTAGCACTTTGGCGGCGTGGCTACAGGCTTTTGTGACAATGACCTCAACATCTTCGGTATCGGCCCATTCCCGCCGCAGCCTGGCCGATTGCTCTACGTCTACCAGAGCCATTACGGCGGGACCCGAACCGGATAGCACCGCAGCGTAGGCGCCACACTTTTTTGCGGTGGCCAAAAAGTGTTCCATGTCGGGATTTACCCCCGCGCGGTATGACTGATGGAGGCGATCGGCACTAGCCTCACGCAGCACGCTCCAGTCGCGTTGGGTAACGCCATGTAACCATAGTGCCATGCGTTGCGCATTGAAGACGGCGTCGTGTCGTGAAACCATGCTAGGAAGAAGCTTTCGGGCGTCGCGGGTCGAGACCGAATAAG
>JAKADJ010000175.1 GCA_021820645.1 Bacillota bacterium | reverse complement strand
CGAAAGCTCCTGGACCCTGCCTGTGGCGTCCACGCGTATCTGGCTATCACCCAAAAAGAAATCTAAAGCGGCAGAAGAAAGTGGTGGCCCTGGATACGTTCCGCCCAGGGGTGTCCCTTCAAGGTCCGGACGGGTCCGAGACGAATGACCGTAAGAAGAGTCTCAAACCCGTTTGCTCACGGATATCCTGACCGACCAAATCGAAGGGGTCATTGTTAGTCACGATGCGGATACGGACTAGTGATAGAGATGGAACGAGTTGGGGTCAGGGCGCGTGTCTTCTATGGTATTCGATGGCATGGCGTATAGGGCATAAAGACTCTCAGCATAAGTCGGGGTCACTTGGATGCTGCAACCTTCTAACATCAATCGTAACTGTTCGGCGTTAACCGGGCGGCCCGCCTCCACTACGCGTTGTATGACGTCCATCGAAGATCCCTCCCATTAATGAGTCACTATGTGAATGCTTCCCGAAAAAATTGGGTTCCATACAGTGATTCGCAACCCATTCGCATAAATTGGGGGTCTCGGTGCAGAGAGATGGGCAGCTCTAACCGTATCAGCATGGTTTATGAAAGGAAAGACAAGGTACCGCTATGCGTTTTGGTGTGAGAAGTGACTGGATTCCCTTCGATTAGAAATACCTATGTACTCCATTCTTATAGATTCGGATAACCAGATACCGTTGCCATAAGCTATCCATGGGCTAACGGTGGTGGACGCCGCGTCGTGGAGATGGGTGGCGTTTTGTGATGCGTTCAAGCTTCCTGAGAGACATCTACGGACGAGCCTGCAATAATTGGCGGCAGGCCTCGATGCGATTTGGGGAAGACATCACCGCTGAAATGACCGCAATGCCGTCGGCTCCGGCTCGCCATACAGCACCGGCATTGCTCGGTTGAATGCCGCCGATGGCGACCACAGGGGCAAGGGATTGTGCCTCTTTACATAAGACTCCAAAGTCATCCACGCCGAGAGATGGACCTGCGTCGCTTTTGGATAATGTAGAATAAACGGGTCCCATGCCAATGTAGTCAGGGGGACTGGATTGAGCAACCGACAATTCGGGCACAGTTCCCACGGAGAGGCCGACAACCAAGTGGGGTGCCCAATGCCGTACGGTAGCTAAGGGCAGATCTTCCTGTCCAATATGTACCCCATCGGCAGCCACGGCAATGGCTACATCGACCCGATCGTTAATAATGAGGCCCAATCCGGTTTGGGCTGTGGCGTTTCGAAACGCCGTGCCGTAACGAAACAACTCGAGACCTTTAGAATTTTTGCCGCGCAACTGCACGACCGTTGCTCCTCCTTCCCGTATGGCCCGGCAAAACGGCAAGATGTCGTCCAAGGCCAATTGCTTGGGATCTACGAGTACATGCAATGTGAGATCCAACTTTTTGACGGGCATGAGCTCTCTCATCCTTTCGGTAAGATAGTATTGTGAAAACGCTGGGGATGAAATGGTGATAAATCCATGGGTGCTGGCTTATTGGTTGCCCATCCCAGGGCAATATCTGCCGTAATGGCTGAAAGCAGCACCCCGTTGCGGTAATGACCGGTTGCGATATAGAGACTGTCCTGGCCTGGCCACCGTCCGAGAATTGGCAGACCATCAGCACTTTTCGGGCGAAGCCCTGCCCAGACCTTTTCCAGATAGAAAGTCGGTTCGGAAATCCTGAAAAACTGCAGTATTTCGGCTAATCGAGTGATACCAGATGCCGTGACACGCGAATCAAAACCCGCATCATCTTCGGTGGCTCCTACGATAAGTCGCCCGTCGCGTTTGGGGACCAGGTAGCTATGTTGATGAAAGATAATATGGCGAAATGGCGCATGATCGGTTTTGAGAGAAAGAATTTGGCCACGGATAGGGGAAAGGGGCAAAGGTGCGCTGACAGAATCCACTATCAGGTGCGACCAGGCTCCTGCTGTGATAATGACACCCGCATCGGCCCAGAGATCCTGTGTGGGTAATTGAACCCCCCGCACCTGCAAGCCATCACGGAGGAGCGAGCGAACTGGCTCACCAAAGAAAGCGTGAACGTTCCGTGCCAAGGCCGCGCGTACGGCAGCTTGCACCAACAATGGGGGATGCACCTGACCTTCTTTGGGAGTATAAATGGCCGCATGGTACTCTGCCAGGCTTGGTTCCAGCTTCTGCATATCGGTAACCCACACGGCACCGAACGACTCTTGCCACGCATAACGTTGACGCAACCGAACTAATTCGTCCTCTTTGGCAATTTGCAACACCCCGGTTGAATGGTATTGAATGTCTATGCCGGATTCTTCCGTGAGCTCTAGAACCAGGTCGGGATATCGGTGCAAACTGTGCATCATTAAGGTGGTAAAGGGTCCGATGGTTCCGGCTTCCGCCAAGGGAGATAAAATACCGGCGGCAGCGCCAGTGGCTTGTTGACCAGGGGCACCCGCATCGACCAAGGCCACCCGAAAACCATTTTGGGCCAAACGCCAGGCCGTCAGCGATCCAATAATCCCTGCACCAACAACAATCCAATCATAGCGGCCGCTCATAAGGAGATCTCCTTTCCGGTTGGTCCGCAGACCGGGCAGGATGGATTAGGCGGCACCGAGACAACGCGTGAGCGTCCTTGAAATAAATCAAACGTCCATAAAGTGCCGGGACGGTCGGCCAAACCGATAAGATGATTAATGGCTTGAGCAGCCTGTAGGGATCCTATCATCCCTACGAGCGGCCCCAGAATGCCGTTGGTTACGCAGTCCACGTCGGCGCCATCGAGAGAGGGCCAAAGGCACGATAAACAGGGAGGCTTACCATAAACCCCCAGGACTTGCGCTTCATATCCCACTGCACCCGCAAAGATTACGGGCACGCCGTTAGTAAGAGCCCACTGATTAATCCACTGTCGAGGCAGGGCGGAGTCGAGCCCATCTAAAATCAAGTCGTGTGAACCGATTAGGGACGCTCCGTTGTGCTCAGCAAGATAGACGGGAAGGGCATTCACTTCACAATTCGGTGCTAAGCGCAGAAGAGCCTTCGAAGCCGCTGTTACCTTGAAAGATCCGATGTCAGCGGGACCAAATAGCACCTGTCGTCCGAGATTTGACGCATCGACGCGATCGCCATCAATGAGCGTCAGATGACCTACGCCTTGAGCTGCCAGATATTGCGCCGAGGCGTTGCCGAGTCCCCCTATCCCTACAATGGCGACTCGCGCCGATCGGAGACGATCCAGTCGATCTGGTCGCACACCAGGGAGTGCGAGAAGTCGTCGCACGCGTTCTTTGTCGGTAATCAGGGGAAGCTCGGTACTAGGATCGGACATGGGGCATCCCTGATACTGGAGACGAAGGGCTGGCTTCTTCGCGTTTCGGCATACGGCCCGCTTGTGCTCCCCAATAACCGGCCGCGACAGCAGCCTGCATGGCGCGTGCCATCATTACCGGATCGCGGGCCAACGCGATGGCCGTATTGACAAGCACGGCGTCCGCTCCGGCTTCCATGGCCATCGCGGCATCGCCCGGACTGCCGATACCTGCATCAACGACGACAGGAACGCTCACTCGTGCCTTGATCCGTGCAATTTGACGAACGTCAAGGATTCCCTGGCCGGACCCAATTGGGGATCCGAGTGGCATGATGGCATGAGCCCCTGCCCTTTGTAAATGGTCGGCCAGGACAGGGTCCGGCGACGTATAGGCCATCACGGTAAATCCTTCTTCGACTAGACGTTTCGTTGCTTCTAAGGTACCGATGGGATCGGGCCACAACAAATCAGGATCCCCAATCACTTCCAATTTTATAAGGGTGCCGATGCCTGAAGCGCGAGCTAGGTGAGCCACCTGAATGGCTTCTTCGGCAGTGTAGCAACCGGCGGTATTCGGCAAGATCGTGCATTCGGACGGGATGGCATCGAGAATAGTGGGCTCTTCCGGGTTTTTCAAATTTACTCTGCGGAGTGCCACGGTGACAAGATCGGTGCCTGCCGCCTCGAGTGCTTGGCGCATGGTATCGAGAGTGTCATATTTCCCGGTACCCACGAAGAGGCGGGAGCGAAACCGGTAGGAACCTATGGGAAGCGCCGGAATTTCAGGGACCGTGAGCATCATGATTAGCCTCCTCCTACAAATCGAATGATTTCTATGGTATCGCCGTCTTGAATCGAAAACTGGCTAAAGATGTCGCGACCGACAATGTCGCCGTTGGCAATAACGGCCACCGCTTGATGTTGGACACGAAAGTGGTCCAAAAGATCGCCGACAGTGGCCACGTTCGTCACTTGGATGGGTTCGCCATTAACGGTAAGTTCCACCGTGATACCCCCTTTATTGCGCTGAGATTATCCATTCCGGGGCGTCCAATGCCGCCCGAATCCTTTGGGCGGCTTCGACAGGCTCGCGGGCTTCCCAAACCCCATCCGCCACAACCACTCCGCTTAGGCCCTGCCCGCTCAAAAGAGGTGCGGTGTGTGCGGTAATTCCTCCAATGGCGAGGATTGGTGCTCCTGCCTTAAGACGAACCGCCGCCAAGTTGTTGCGAGGTGGGGCATCGGGTTTGGATCGGGTCGGGAAAGCATGGCCCCATACTAAAATATTCGCCTGATGGTGCCACGAGACTTCTTCCGGAGTATGAGCCGATGCCGACAAGATGCCGGGCCAATGATGTTTTAGTAACGACGCCGGCACTTGCTTGGATGGGAGATGCCAGCCCTCGGCCTCTAGCGTCAGAGCCACTTCGAGCGGTCCATTTACCCACAGGGGGGTGTTGGGAACGACACGACGCACGGCCAAGCCGAGCTCCCAGAGTGCACGAGGATGCTCCCGGGGATTCCGAATCAGGATGGCATCGGCCAAGGGCATCACGGATGCCATGACATCCCATCCCGATTCGGGAAACCGCGGCCCATCGACCAGTATGAGGAAAAGTGGGCGACGCCATGGTGTTAAGGGTCTCACAACCGGCTCCCCTCCTCACTCTAGCTGGATGCACTGCCTGTCGAGTCTGTCTTCTGCATGCCGTACTCACAAGCGGTGGTGACTTTTATTCTCTGGCCGTGTGATCCGTATGCTACAGAATTTGGGGCCACACATGGAGCAAAAGTGGGCCGTCCTGGCCGATTCTGTCGGTAACGTTGCGTGGTGACACCGAGGGCTCACTTGGGACCCAATTCCAGCGTGACTCAAAACGGGTTGTGGAGAGCGCGTCATCAAGTCCGCGTGCGCCCGCATCGTCCTGCTGGGGCAGGAAACCACCCGATTAGGGCAGCCCCCATTGTAGAAGTGCCCGGTGCCACATCAGTCGTCAGGGGTCCCCGTGGTGAAAATGGCGCCTCATGACAGACCCCCATTTCGCGTTCGGTGTTGCAAATTTCATAGGAGAGAATCCTTTGCAACAAACAAAAAATCGCTGTTCCAGAAGGAGTAGCGACCGTGTAGGCAATCGTGTGCCGGTGTCCCTCCGCTGGCATTATCCAGATCAGGTGTTTCGGTCGGTAGCAATCTACCCTCTCAGCCTGGCACTCCAAGCTCCCGATAAGCCTATGAATTTATACATGCACCGTAACATATCGACACCTATTAAACAAGGGTATCAGGATTTTGTGATGGATCAACGGCTTCTGAGGCTGAACAAAACCGGGACGTTGCGTGTTGATCGGCGCCATGTATCGAGACAGGGATATTCGACCAAAATGAGTGGATCAGGGACGAGT
>JAKADJ010000174.1 GCA_021820645.1 Bacillota bacterium | reverse complement strand
GATCTATCCGTGGGGTGGTGGTGCTGACACCGCACCCCGATCCCGATCCGGCTACTGATCAGGATTGGGTTTTTGGTGATGATGCTCCCGGGATTAGGGCGGCGCTGGACGCTGGTGCCACTATGCTTTGGGCTAACACGACCCTCTATCAGGGACATCCTCTGGCGCTTTATCGTGGGGTGGTGGGTGTGGTGGGGCCGAATATTGCGATGGTCGACCAATTTGAGGATAAATGGGTGATGAACCAGTGGCTCCATAGCCACCAATTTCCAGTGCCGGAGATGTGGAAGGGATCCGAGATCGGCTCGCGGTTGTTCGATAAACCTTTGGTTCTAAAGCCGCGAAGGGGACGTGGAAGCCAGGGGGTCAGGCGGTTGGAACATCGTAGAGACCTTCAGGACGGCACCGCAACTGACGAGGACACGACCTTTAGATCGGAGACTTTCGTCGTGGAAGAATTTTTACCCGGGGAAGAGGTGACCGTGACCACTATGCCCCCCGGGTACTATGTTCTCGATGGCATGGGTACCAGCGTACAGCATTCTTGGGCGCTACCTCCTATAATGCGTCGAGACCATCAAAATGGGATTATGCCCTATAGTGGCGAGGTACCGGTAATCGACAATAGCCTGGTGGCTCACTCGTCTTCGCCGGAGTTAGAAATGTTTGTTAATGTGTGCCAAGGTCTTGCGCGCCAACTCCTCAGCCGGGCCTGGCTACGCATAGATGGCCGACAGGATGAGCAGGGGACATATCGTATCATCGACGTGAATTTCAAGCCGAATCTTACGGGACCTGGTCGGCCCGGAAGGGACCACGCGGTATCCCTGGTGGCGATGGCGGCTGCGGCATGTGGTTGGCAGTATGGCGATCTCGTCGCGAACCTGCTACAGTCTCAAGATTGGATGTCACCGTTTTAAAAGGCTTTCCCGGCAGGAAAAGATCGAGTGAACCGGACCTCCCGGGTGCGCTTGGTTCCTCCTGCGAGACCAGTGAACTCCAATGTTCGGGCCACAGAGCCTGATTCCATAGGTCGGAAGGACTGAATCCCCGTGCGACGTGCCCTCTTTGCCGCATCAGCAATAGAAGCATTTTACTTGCTGGTTTTGCTGGGATATGGGCCTCTTTATCTTCATGAACGCCTTCATGCCGGGTATTTGGTTTCGAGCCAAGCGGCGGCCATTCCGGCTTTGGCAACCTTTATAGGATCTGTGTTATGGGGTCAATTAGCCCACCGTACCGGACTAAGAGCCCTCGCAATGGTCGGCCTGGGCGGGTATTTGTTATCGGGACTGACCATATTCATGGTGCGGGATCCCCTTGAGTATATTATCGGCGTCAGTGGGATTACCTTGTTTTCTTCGGCGCTGGCTCCGGCCACGCTAGCTTTTCTCACCCATCAAGGCCAAGACATGGGCCGTCGCCTAGCCGCCCGACTGCAGTGGCAAAGTACTGGATGGATGGCGGGTGGTCTTTTGGGCGGCTACGTGTACGATCTGTCCGCCCATAGTTATAGTGATCTCATGCTGTCTTTGGGAATCCTGCTGGGACTCGTCTTGATCGTGGTGGCCCGATCACCACAAATGGTGGCGGAACCGGGGAGAAAAGACCAGGCGGATCAACCGGAATTGGGGAGATCCCAGCAACGGGTATTACTCGTCCTGCTGATGCTACCATTTTTCTTGGCCTATGCCGGGAATGAAGGGTTCTTTACCAATTTTGGGCTTTTTCTCCGGCTGTTAAAAATTCCCGTAGGCTGGGTGGGTTGGAGTGCCGCCATTAGTACGGGGCTCGGATGGGTGATGGCGCCACGCATCGGCCGCTGGTCGGACCACTTTGGAGGGAAGAGTCTCTTAACCCGGGTGTTAGTCTTTTATGTCGTGATGTATAGCATCATGTCGATTGTACCCACAACTTGGATCGTGGTTGGGGCGTTTTCGTTGCCGCTCTATCCTTTACTCAATATCGGTATTCAACGCGCGGTCGCCGAATCCGTCCCGGGCGAGATCCATGGGGCCGCGATGGGGTTAATCAACGGAGCCAGCGGGCTAGCCACATTTATTGGAGGTCTCCTAATCGGGAGTGTCGAAGCCCAGATCGGTCCTCATTTCATGCCGTGGATGGCGGCTGCATTAGTAGCGATGGGCCTCTTGGTAGCGATTTTTGTCTACCGCCGGTATCCGACTAGGAATCTGGCTCGGGTACAATAGGCTAAAATGAAAGAATAAGGACCTGGAGAATAACCGGGGGGACGAAAGGCGGGAGTGGATTGAGCGATATACAGGCCGGGGAGTATGCTACGGCAATTTTTGCCGGAGGATGTTTTTGGTGTATGGTACATCCCTTTGACACGTGGCCCGGGGTCGTGCAGGTGGTATCAGGCTACACGGGCGGACACACGGAAAATCCGACTTACGAGGAAGTATGTGCACACACCACAGGGCACCGCGAAGCGGTGCGCATCGTTTTTGATCCGCTAGTGATCTCCTATGCCAAACTTCTTGAGATTTTTTGGCGCCAGATCGATCCGACGGATCCCGGTGGTCAGTTTTACGATAGGGGTGACTCCTATCAAACGGCCATTTACTATACCAGTGACCAACAACGAGACCAGGCGCTGGCTTCCAAAACGGCCCTCGCTGAAAGTGGTCGGTTCAAGGCACCGATTGTTACGGAGATTTTACCTGCCGGCCCATTTTATGAGGCGGAAGGCTACCACCAGGATTACTACAAGACCAATCAGGCACACTATGCGCGGTATCGGCGCGGTTCGGGCCGCGACCAGTTTATTGTAGGTCACTGGGGTCAAGAGTAACGTCTCAAGAAGGGTGGTAATTCTTATGTTCGCGATGGTCATCGACGGATATGGGGACCCGGGTGTCCTCCATCCGGCACAAATCGAGCCCGATGCGATGGGCGCCCAAGACGTCACAATAAGGGTCTATGCGACGTCAGTGAACCCTATCGATTGGAAAGTTCGCCTGGGACGGTTGGCACCCCGGCTTCCAACCAATTTCCCAGCCGTATTAGGCTGGGATGCGGCGGGAGTCATCGAGCAGGTGGGTTCTGACGTGACTCGCCTTAAGGTCGGGGATACGGTCTTTAGCCGTCCTGCCACCCATCGATTAGGCACCTACGCGGAATTGGTCGTGGCGGATCAGTCGTTGGTCGCCTTGAAGCCGGCAAACCTCACGTTTTTAGAAGCCGCGAGCATTCCCTTAGCGGGGCTCACGGCGTGGGAGGCGTTGGTCGAAATCGGTAAGGTTCAAGCCGGCCAACGTGTTTTGGTTCATGGCGGTGGGGGCGGGGTTGGAAGCTATGCGATCCAACTGGCCAAGTCCCTGGGGGCCCAAGTTATAACCACGGCGAGCGCCGCACGCCATGACTATGTCAGGAGCCTCGGAGCGGATCAAACAATCGATTACCATGCAGAGTCCTTCACGGTGGCTGTCCGAAACGTAGACTTTGTTTTAGACACTATTGGGGGTGAAATTCAAGATCTGAGCTACGGGGTACTAAAGCCAGGCGGGACGCTCGTGTCGATTGCAAAGCCTCCGGATGCTGAGTTAGCCAAAAGCTACGGAGTCGCGGCACATTGGTTCTTTTTGGAACCCGATGGCAAAAAGTTAGAGGCCCTGGGGCGTCTCTTCGCGCAACGGAAAATGCGGCCTGCTATTGGACATGTATTTTCACTAGAAGAGATAGCGGAGGCCCATCGCGTAAGCCAAGAAGGCCACCCTCAGGGGAAGATCGCCATCGTGGTGGACTCTCGACATGCAATGACTCGATAATCTGGCCTTACGTATTTGAGAGCTCCCGCTTCGGCCACCAAAAATTAGCGAGAATGAGAAGAATCCCAATCTGCATGGCCGTGCACCAAAGACAGAGATGCCCGACTTGCCATTCGTGAGTCCAAGCCCAGGCCAGTCCTAAAACTCCGAACAGGGTCCAAATCTTACGGCCTCGACGCACGAGGCTGGCCAGGGCCCACAGGCTGCCCCAAAGCGCTAAGGGTATGCCTAAAATAACGCTGCCCGAAGAGGTTAATACCGCTTGGCAGTTGACCAACTCACCTGTGGTCGGGATTGGGGGGCAGGCTACGGAAGCTCCCGTGTAATGGAGCATGGTTAAATAGAGCCCCAATGCCGCTACCAATATAGGGAGACCTTTGTTGTAAAGTTTGCGCAACGTATCTCAATCCTTTCGTCGAGCCCCGACAAGGCAGGGGGCAGGGTTAGGGTCACTTTAGTCGAGATAGCCAAGGTAGCGATACAGAGGACTAGATCACGCCACCTAGGCTTTGTAGTCGGCCCTGGCATCGCCTCGCACAAGGTCTTTTGACCCTCGGTCCACTCCATCTGAGATGATATACTCAATGTGGCCGGACCGTGGGATCACACCCACTGAATCCTAGTATAGAACGTGAATAGTCTGGGTTTGAAATACTATTTTTGGGGGCGGGAATTGATGGACCACCTTATGATCCTTATTAACGCGGTAATTGTAGATGGCACCGGTCGCGATCCCTATTCGGCCGAAGTATGGGTGGAGGGCGGCTATATAACCCGGATTAAGGCGAGTGGTGAGATGCACCCGTCGGGGGCCACAGTGGTGGACGTCAAGGGATCTGTTTTGGCGCCGGGCTTCATCGATGTCCATTCCCATGCCGATAATGCGGCTTTCCTCGATCATGCGGATACCTCTAAAATTTTGCAAGGAGTAACGACCGAGGTGCCGGGGAATTGCGGGATGTCTCTAGCCCCCAGATCTCGGGCTTTTGGGAAAGACCTGACCGCCTACGCGGGCCGATTATTTCCCGACACGAACTGGTCCGGAGAATCTTTTGAGGATTTTTGGCAGAGTGCCGAGGCACGCGGATTGATCACCCACGTAGCCCCCTTGGTGGGTCAGGGCACGGTACGGATTATGGCCATGGGCCTTTCCGATCGTCCGCCGTCGCATCAAGAGCGCCAGCTCATGCGCGATGCCTTACGGGAATCGCTCGAGGCCGGAGCCTTTGGTCTCTCCACCGGGCTCATTTATCCACCGGGGATCTTTACATCCACCGAAGAGATTATAGATCTTTGCCAACACATGGGGCACGGACTCTACGCATCGCATCTCCGAGGTGAATCGGAGCTTCTGGAAGAAAGCGTGGCGGAGGCCATGGCTATTGGCAGAGAGGCCCGGGTCCCGGTTCAACTCTCCCATCACAAGGCGGCGGGTATGAAGAATTGGGGCAAGACCGTCAAAACACTCGGGCAGGTGGATCAAGCTCGGGCTGAGGGGCAAGAGGTCCGGCTCGACGTCTATCCCTATACAGCCTCCTCGACCATGTTGAGCGCGTGTTTGCCTCCATGGGCGGAGGAAGGAGGGCATCTCGCAACCGTACAAAGGCTTAAAGATCCGGCCGGCCAAAGCGAAATTCGTCGCGATATCGAAGACGGGTTACCAGGCTGGGAAAATCACTGGGACAGCGTTGGCGCTGACGGCATTTTGATTAGTACCACCGCCGACCATGCCTACGAGGGTCAAACCTTAAGCCAGGCTGCGAAATCTTTAGGACTGGATCCAATTGCTGCGCTGCTCCATATCCTGTTGCAGGAAGATCTTCGGGTGAGCATGATCGTGTTTAGCATGAACGACCAGGATTTAGAGCGCGTCCTGCGGTATCCTTGGACCATGATCGGATCCGATGGGCTAC
>JAKADJ010000173.1 GCA_021820645.1 Bacillota bacterium | reverse complement strand
ACCCCGCTCGCGAGGTATATCATGCAGGAGGACCTTCACGGCGTCAGAGACTGTCCCGTTCTCGCTGTCCATCCATCCACCTCTTCTCTAGTCATTAATACAGATTTGGGCCGGGTTCACAGTCGCTCAATTCGTACCGCAGCGGCCTTAAACTCGGCGGTGCCGGACTTCGGATCCGTCGCATCAATCGTCAAATTATTCGTCATGACGTGTTCTGGAAAATGTAGGGTCATAAATACGGTCCCCGGCATCACCGCATCCGAATAATGTACCGGCACTTCTACGCGTCCTCGGCGAGAGACCACAGCCACAGTTTCACCGTCGCGAATTCCTAATGGTTTGGCGTCGTCACGGTGCATTTCCATCCATTCCCCGATCTTATGCGGATGGTCGTAAACGTTGGACTGTACTCCAGTGTTAAAGAATGCCAGTCGGCGTCCGGTCGTTAGCAACAGCGGGAACTCAGGGGTTGGCATTTCTGATGGCGGCGACCAATCTACCGGGATAAAAGGTGCTTTTTTCTCAACGGTCGCTTCCCACAATCGATCATGCAAGACCTTACTGCCCGGGTGTCCCTCATAGGGTACCGGCCACTGCATTCCTTGCGCTTGTTCCAATCGTTCGTAGGTCATTCCCCGGTAATTTGTGGTTAACTTCCGCATTTCGTCGAAGACGGCTTCCGCTCCCTGCACCGGCCACGGATGGCCCATCGCCTGGGCTAATGAGGCAACCACCCACAAATCATCCTGGGCTTGGCCCGGGGCTTTACGCGCAGCGCGTACGCGCTGAACGCGTCGTTCACTATTGGTATAGGTCCCATCGCTTTCGGCAAAGGAGACATTGGCGGGCAGTACCACGTCCGCCATCTCCCCGGTCGCGGTTAAGAAGATATCCTGGACCACTAAGGCGTCCAACTTATTAAACAAATGCCGCATATGCTCGGCGTTAGCTTCCGATTGAATAGGATTCTCCCCAATAATATAGAGGCCACGCAACTTGTCGTTCTCGATGGCTTCGAACATCTGCGTTTGGTCCCAACCGGGTTCGGCGCTAATCGGTACCCCCCACGCCGCTTCAAACTTGCTGCGCACTTCCGGGTCCAACACGTCTTGAAACCCAGGCAGGCGGCCCGGTAGCGCACCCATATCGCCCCCACCCTGCACGTTGTTCTGCCCGCGTAGTGGGTTCAGACCCGCCCCGGGTCTTCCCACATTACCGCATAACAGGGACAGATTTATGAGGGCCAAGACGTTATCCACTGCATTGTGGTGCTCAGTAATTCCTAACGTCCAACCAATCATGGCCGTAGGTGCTTTCGCGTAACGTCGCGCCAACGACTCAATGCGTTCGGCCGATATTCCAGTGGGGACGGACGCACGTTCAGGTGTCCAAGCCTTGACGCTCTCGGCGAACGCCGCAAAGCCCTCGGTTGCCCTATCAATGAAGTCTGTTCGATACAGCCCATCTCGGATAATGACGTGGGCCATCGCATTCAAGAGCGCAATGTCTGAACCGACCGCGATCTGAAGATGTTCATGAGCACGTTTGGTGGTTAGAGTTTTACGCGGATCCACAACCACTAATTCAGCGCCATTGTGAACACCTTTCATAATGTGGTGAAAAATAATCGGGTGCGCTTCCGCCGCGTTAGATCCTACCAACAAAATGAATGCCGTGTGATGAAAATCATCATAAGAACTCGTTCCCGCGCCACTCCCAAACACAGTCGTGAGACCCACGACTGAAGGGGCGTGTCAGGTCCGGTTACAGGAGTCGATATTATGCGTGCCAAAAACGACCCGTGAGAATTTTGATGCCAAATAATTGAGCTCATTCGTGGATTTCGAACAGCTAAATACGCCAAGCCCGTTCGGGCCATACTGGGACTTGACGGCGCCGAACAACTCCGCCGCCCGGGATAACGCCTCCTCCCACGTCGCGACTCGTAGTTCTCCCGCTTCTCGTATGAGCGGGGTGGTTAAGCGCGTTCGCGCGCTCTTCGTATACGCAACAGCCATTTCTAACTCCCCCTTTCCATGCAGTCACCCGATTACCGGGTTTCCGCTGCAAGACTCTGGGCCACTTTTTTGCGAAGCGACCGCATTTCTTCGAATTGCTTCGTAACATCCCGCATCACCGCCGCAATTCCCGCCATTTCTCCACTTTCTTCGCGAAACGGTAGAATGGTGAATTCCACCGAGATCCTGGTCCCATCCTTACGAATAGCAGGCACTGCAAGCAAGGCCCCTGCCTCATAACGACTCTCACCAGTGCTCATAGTCTTATCGTAGCCTTCCCAGTGACGTTTTTGAAGATTTTCCGGAATAATTATATCGAGCGACTGCCCCAACGCCTCAGAAGGTCCGAATCCAAAAATACGCTCTGCACCAGCGTTCCAAAATTGAATGATACCTTTGGCATCTGCATAGATCACCGCATCCGGCATGGTGTGTAACAACACCCGGGCAAATCGCTCGACATCAAAGCTCATCGACGTTGTCTCCTTTTCGCTCCAGTAGGTTAGACATCGTCCTGATTAAGGGATTCGCCACAAAATCAGTCCGACCCGATCTCCGGTCTTTTCTCCATCGGCTCACCCCAAACCACCGCTGTGGCACGCACACCTGGTTTTGGGGATGAGGCCTCTCCTTTTGTCGAGAGGCCTCTTTCCTCTTATTTCTGCAACGCACTCTTCGGGTTTAGACTCTGGATATGACCACTCTCAGTCCCGGCGGTTGGGTCGATGACACAGTTGATCAATGCCGGAGTTCCCGCTTCGATAGCCTCTTTAAGGGCCTTCTCAAGGCTGGCGCTGGTTTGCACATGATAGCCCTTGCCACCAAATGCTTCAATCAGCTTATCGTAGCGTGAGTCATGCACAAACCCGGTCGGAGAGGGCTTACTACCCGCCGGATCTCCTCGATAAATACCTCCATTGTTCAAGACCACGATAACGATCGGAAGGCGATATCGACAGATGGTTTCCAGTTCCATTCCACTAAACCCAAAGGCACTATCTCCTTCGATGGCAACCACGGGTTTCCCGCTCTCGACCGCAGCGCCGATGGCATACCCCATGCCAATGCCCATAATGCCCCAGGTGCCGCTGTCCAACCGCTTACGCGGCTCACTCATGTCAATAATGTTTCGGGCAAAGTCGAGGCTATTGGCGCCTTCATTGACCACGTAGATGTCGGGCCGATCTGCGAGAGCATCGCGCACCACGCGCAAGGCGCTCGAAAAATTCATCGGATTGGGATCCGCATTCAGACGTTCCGCCATGCGTTGCACATTCTTTTGTTTTCGTTCTGCAATCCCGTTAGTCCAGTCAGCACTCGGCCGAATCTGATTCGGCTTGATCTCGGCCAAAATAGCCGATACCGCGGACTTGATGTCGCCAACAACAGGAGCCGCAATCAGGCGATTGCTGTCCATCTCGGTCGGCGAGATATCAATTTGTACGTACTGGGTGGTTTCCGACCACAACGGGCCCTTACCATGAGATAGTAGCCAATTCAAGCGCGCACCCAACAGCACCACAACGTCTGCCTGCCCAATCGCATACGAACGGGCAGCCGCGGCGGATTGTGGATGATTGTCAGGAAGGAGTCCCTTGGCCATCGACATCGGTAAAAACGGGATCCCGGTTGACTCGACAAACGTGCGGATTTCTTGGTCCGCTTGCGCGTACGCCGCGCCTTTTCCAAGAATGATCAGAGGCCGCTTGGCTTCGGACAATAACGCAACCGCCCGCTTGACCGATTCCGGGGATGGAATTTGACTTGGCGCGGGATCGACGGGCTTCACCAGAGACTTCTTCGCGGTCTCGACGTCAAGCGTGGATCCCAACACATCGGCCGGCAAGTCGAGATATACTCCACCCGGCCGCCCCGATACGGCGGCGTGAATAGCACGTGCCAATCCAATTCCGATATCTTGCGGCCGGTTGACCCGGAACGAGGCTTTCGCGTAGGGCCTCGCTGCATTCAACTGATCTAATTCTTCGTAATCTCCTTGTTCCAGGTCGATGATCGCGCGGTCACTGGACCCGCTAATTAGAATCATCGGAAAACAGTTGGTGGTCGCGTTGGCCAGTGCCACCATCCCGTTCAGGAACCCGGGGCCAGACACCGTCATACAGACACCCGGCTTCTTGGTCAAATATCCCGCAATCGCTGCCGCATTGGCCGCACTTTGTTCATGGCGAAATCCAATGTATCGAATCCCCTCTTCGTGGGCCAAACGCAACAAATCTGTGATGGGAATGCCCGCCACCCCATATATCGTATCAATACCGTTCAGTTTGAACGCATCGACGACAATATGGAATCCGTCCGTCATTGCTACCGAATCCATCAGTACCCCTCCCAACCTTTGCTAATCACCCTAACCACGCGTCGTAAAGTTTTTACACTTATCATCGCTCAACATACCCGGTCCCTACCAAGCCTCTACTAAAATTCAGAAGTCTCACAAGAATGACCGGTCCTGTGAGACTTCTTCGGACTAAACGACCTTTGCCTCATGTAAGGCAGCAATCTGATCAGCACTATACCCAAGACCAGCCAAAACTTCGTCAGTGTGCTCGCCGAGCAGCGGCGATCCCACAATCTCCGGCTTAAATCCCGAGAATTTAATCGGACTTCCCACGGTCAGATACCGCCCGCGAGTTTTGTGCTCGACTTCGACAATACTCCCACTGGCCCGCAAATCCGGATCTTCTTCAATTTCCTTCATGTTCATCACCGGGGCACAAGGGACATCAAACTTCCGTAAAATGTCCACCGCTTCATACTTGGTCTTATCGGCCAACCACTTCTCAATATCTGCAAAGATGTCAAAAATATGCGTCTGCCGCGCTTTTGTGGTCTTATACGCCGGGTCATCAATCCACTCAGGTTTTCCAATGGCTTGACAGGTGCGGGCCCAATTCTGCTCTTGCAACGTAAAGTAAATATAGGCGTCCGGATCGGTTTCCCAACCTTTACATTTCAAAACCCAACCGGGTTGGCCACCGCCTCCAGCGTTGCCACCCCGAGGTACGGCCTCGCCAAACGTACCGTTCGGGTATTGCGGATATTCTTCGAGGTACCCTAAACGGTCGAGTCGCTGTTGGTCGCGGAGTTTAACCCGACAGAGGTTCAGCACGGCGTCTTGCATGGCAACACTTACCTTTTGGCCCTTCCCGGTCTTTTCCCGCCCGATCAATGCGGTCAGAATGCCAATGGCCAAGTGCATCCCGCTGTTGCTATCACCTAAGGCACCGCCACTAATGGTGGGCGGGCCATCCCAAAACCCCGTGGTCGACGCGGCGCCGCCGGCACATTGCGCGACGTTCTCGTACACCTTGAGGTCCGAATATCTGGAGTTTTCGCCGAATCCCTTAACCGATCCGAAGATGATCCGGGGATTCAGTTCCTGAATCCGTTCCCAACTAAACCCCATCCGGTCCAATGCCCCCGGCGCAAAGTTTTCGACCATTACGTCCGCTTCCCGAATCAGCTTTTCCAGGATTTCTTTACCCTGAGGAGTCTTGGTGTCCAACTCCAGCGATTTTTTGTTGCTATTCAGTGTTGTAAAATATAACGCGTCGGCATCGGGAATGTCCCGCAACTGATTGCGCGTGACATCACCCACGCCCGGCCGCTCAATTTTCAGCACATCCGCACCAAACCAGGCTAATAGCTGGGTGCAAGAAGGGCCC
>JAKADJ010000172.1 GCA_021820645.1 Bacillota bacterium | reverse complement strand
AAGGGCCTAGGCAAAAAACCGTAAATTTGCGTGGGAGGACCAAGAGACTGGTACGGACCTATGGGGCCGTGCTGGTCTCTTGTCATGGCCCCGAATACTCTTGAGCGCCCGCCTAATGGAGACTCGTCTCCGAAATCGTTCTTGAAACATGCAGCTTAGTCTTGTCTCATCGAGGCAAGTGATGGACATAACGTACACTGCGCCGCAAGGGTCTGGCCACCACACTCTTGCGGTGCATCACGTACATCAGAGAAGCCTAGTCTGATATAGCTTTTCACGATGAACTGCTGACACCCCATTGATGCTAGCCGTTCGTCGGGCACCAGTGGGAATTGTTTCGGCCAGCATCGGCCCATCACAAAATCCTCCTATCCAACATTAAAAATCTCTGCTCAATTTTCGGCGTTCGATTGCTATGGATCCGGTTATGATGGCCGTAGAGATTGTAAAGAGAGGTTATCGTACATGATTTCTCCATCTACCGCCCAAGAGTATTATCAAGCCCTACTGGAGAGGCAAACCAGTTACGAAGGAGTTTTCTATGTGGGGGTCACGACTACCGGGGTGTTCTGTCGTCCAACTTGTAGCGCCCGTAAGCCGAAGTTTGAACACTGCGAGTTTTATCCCACCGCACAGGCGGCTCTCCTTGCTTCATTTCGACCGTGTAAGCGTTGCCGTCCCCTGTCTCATCCAGATGACGTCTCGCCAACGATTCGTAGATTGGTCGATGCGGTGGAAGCCAATCCTGAGAAGCGGTGGACAGACCATGATTTTGATGAGTTGGCCATCCATGCAAGTACTGCGCGCCGACAGTTTCAAAAGCGCTTTGGAATGACCTTTGTAGAATACGCCCGATCACGGCGCATCGGCATGGCGATGGAGCAGATTCGTTCGGGGGCCAAAGTCATCGAAGCTCAATTGGCTGCAGGGTATGAATCAGGAAGCGGTTTTCGGGACGCCTTTTCCCGTATCATGGGAGCGGCACCAAGTCTATCGGATAGGTCTCGAGTGCTCCATGCGACTTGGATGGATACCCGCCTTGGGCCCATGCTGGCGATTGCCGACGAGGTCGTGCTTTATCTCTTGGAATTTGTGGATCGGCGAGGGCTTGAACGAGAAATCGAACGGCTCCGGCAAAAGACCAACGCGCCGATTCTGCCTGGGAAGACGGCCATCACGGCATTAGTGGAACGGGAAATCGCCGAGTACTTTGCGGGGCATCGCACCGATTTTGAGACACCATTTCATGCGCTAGGTAGCCCATTTGAACGGCGGGTGTGGGATCACCTGCAAAAAATCCCGTTGGGAGAGACCCGGTCTTACGCCGAGGTAGCACGTGCCATAGGCGAGCCGTTGGCGTATCGGGCGGTTGCCCGGGCCAATGGAGCTAACACCTGTGCCATTATGATTCCGTGCCACCGAGTAATTAACGCCAATGGGGAACTGGGCGGCTATGGTGGAGGCCTCGCCCGCAAGCGATGGCTTTTGGATCACGAACGCGCGATACGAGGGAAAAGTGACTGACTTAGAGAGTCTATGCGGTCTTTCGGAATATAAACCGGTAGATATGTTAAGTGCAAGCCCCCTGGATGGGTGAGCCGAGTCGGCCCACCAGACCCCAAAGAGGCTTGCAGAAAATGTCTATCCCCCGTCGATCTTAGGCTTTATCGAATGGATAGGACCTCCCGATCCAACTTTCAAACCGGGCTTTGGCGGCTTTGATGTCAGGGCTGTCTATGGCCACGAAGTGCCACCAATCGGGCTCGGGTTCGAAGACATTGAGATCCACAGTGGTGAGGATCCCCTGATGAAACGCATGTAGACGCATTTTAGGACCTAATTGTGTGGTGAATACGGGCCAGTTGTCTTGGGTAATCCGGTATCCGTTGGCAGCGATCAAGACATCGTCGGGGGCCAATCCGGCAGCTTCAGCAGGACTACCAGCCAGAACGGACTGGATGATGGGAGGCTCGGTTTTGGCTCGTAATAGGATGCCGGTAGACCCTAGAGAGGGGGTCTCCGACGGCTTCTGGTCTCGAGATAGTTTGAGACCTATACTCGCCAACACCGATTCATCGAACCAGTCCGTGCCCCGTATATAGCGGTTTAGAATGGGCCTTAGAGATTCGCCACCGACTTCTACGATGGTCTCCTCGAAGGCCTCGGTGGGGTAGCCTTGGTCTCGATACTGCTCCCACAAGTGGCCCATGACGGTATCTAAGCTCTTTTGGTTGTGCGTGGCTTGTCTAATTTCCAAGTCGATAAAGAGGCCAGCCAAGGCTCCCTTGTGGTAATAGCTCACGGTCGAATTGGGGCTATTGCTGTCGGGGCGATAAAACTTAATCCAGGCATCTCGTGAGGATTCCTCCAAAGACACAGAGTGGCGCGCAGGTAAGGCGGATAACTTGGCGAGCGCATCGGCCCAAGCGGTCAACGTCGCTTCCACCGGGAGGATCTCACTACGGGCGACGATAAGGGGGGCGTAGTAATCAGTGATGCCTTCTAACGCCCATAGTAGAGGCGTGTAGACTTCGGACTGATAGTCAAAGGGGCCGAGATTTTGAGGTCGCAGTCGCTTCACATTCCACAGATGGAAATATTCGTGGGCGAAAAGACCCAAGAGTCGTCGATACCCTTCCGGTGTGTGGGATTGGAAGCGCGGGATGTCAATACTTGAGGAATTGCGATGTTCCAATCCGCCGCCGTTCTTTTCGGTCAGGTGCACGATAAATAGGTAGTACGGATACGGGAGAGTGTTGTCAAAGATGGCCGCCGTGGTTTGGATGATTTTTTTCAAGTCGGGGATCAGGCGGTCTATGTCGAGTTCTTCCGGATGGCCAGTGACGACTAAATCATGCGGGACGCCGAGGGCTTCAAACGAAATGCGTCGGAAGGGACCAATTTCCACCGGTGAATCAACGAGAATGTCGTAGTTTTCGGCATAGTAGGTATTCTGGTGGGGGTCACCGATCTGAGGTAGGCCACAGGCCACATCCCACTCCGCGGGAGCGACGACGGACAACGTACACGGTAATTGCTGCCATTCGGGGCGATAGAGAAATAGGTTGGCGCCGTTAAAATATCCGCGCAAGGCATCTAAATAGCTGGTCCGCACGGAGAGTTCGTAGGCATAAACGGAATACGCGACCGTGATTTCCTGGGTGTTGGCGGGACAGTGTATCGACCAGGTGTCTTTATTGATCTTGGGGCAAACGGTATCAGGTTGCCCGGCTATCTGTGCTACCACCGGGCCTACATGTCGTGAGAATTCTCGGATCAGATACGATCCGGGAGTCCATGCGGGGAGACGTAGTTCGAAATCGGGGGGTACCTCCCCTTTGATGACCAAGAACACCTCGAATTGGTGGGTGGTTGGTCGGGGCATGGTGACGGTGTAATTTAGGGCTATGTTGGGCATGGTTAAAAGCATCTCCTTAACGGGACCACCAATTATGGTACAATCTTCATATTCTCACGAAGTTCCATACCGCTCTCACGGTTCATCTGTGTGTCCCAGATCATGATACCCGAAAGGATTGAGGATATGGCAGCGCATATTGCACGTACTCATTTAGATCAGTTAAATCTTGCGACAGGGAAGAAAGCCCGATTACATCGATTGCTCTATGGATCCGGTCCTGCCAACGGTACCCTCATGATTCTCCCCATCGATCAGGGGCTTGAGCATGGACCGCGTGACTTTTTGGAGGCGCCGGACAGCGCTGATCCTACGTTTCAGTTTCGCATTGCGGTAGAAGGACGCTATTCGGCGATTGCTGTGCAAGTGGGGCTGGCTTTGAAGTACTTTCCGGAATATGCAGGGAAAATCCCCCTGATTCTTAAGCTCAACGGCAAGACCGAAATCCCGTCCGATGAAGCGCCGTTGTCTCCGCTTAATGCGTCTGTGGAAGATGCCGTGCGGCTCGGAGCGGATGCGGTAGGATATACCCTCTACGTGGGCTCGGAACGTCAAGACGAGGACTTTGAACAATTTCGCACCGTTCGCGAGGAAGCTGACCGCTACGGAATGCCGATTGTGGTATGGTCGTATCCACGCGGAGCTGCCATTGAAGCAAAGGGTGGTAAGGATACTATCTATGCCATCGATTATGCCGCTCGTGTAGCCCAAGAACTTGGAGCTGATGTGATCAAGCTCAACGTGCCTAAAATTGATCCGGACAAATTGACCAAGGCACCTAAGGCCTACCAACGGGAGTGGACCGTGGAATCAGCACTTGAAGAAGTGGTGCATTCGGCAGGAAAGTCTCTGGTTATTTTTGCCGGGGGTGATAAAGGGACCAAAGCGGCGAGTCTGGCTAAAGCCGAGGCCTGCATGAAAGCAGGCGCTACGGGTCTCATCTTTGGCCGTAACGTGTGGCAACAATCCTACGCGGACGCTATGGAACTGACCCAAGAGATTCATCATTTGGTCGCGCAGTATCCAGGATAATCGTTTTTCGGATAAAAAGCCTGGGCTCCCTTATGGAAGCCGGGCTTTTTTCTTTGCGGGGTGAGAAATCAAACCACAACGCGTCGACGAGGGCTTAGAACTCCATTGAAGACGATTGCGGATGTGCTAGGAGTCCTTAGGGTCATCACACCTGGGGTAAATTTCCATCCTTGCCAAGAGGTTCGAGGCTTTTACCGTGTGGCAAGGTATCCGTGTCGGCATAGGGTAGAGTACGAAAGCTACTATGTGACGTAAAGGAGTCGAGGTCTATGGTACATGAAGGACCAGACGCAATGGAGGATCGGTCTCGCGGAGAATGGATTGAAAAACCATCACGTGAAATGGGATCCCAAACTTATCAAAGGTTTGTGGTGCGCACGCATCTGGTTAGGGCCGGAGAACGGTTAGAACGTACCTTGCTCCCGTATTTTGTGGGAAAGGTTAAACCGCAGGATATCATTGTCTTAGGAGAAAAAATTGTCGCGATATCCGAGGGACGAGCGGTATTAGTCAAAAGTATAAAGCCGCGGCCCATGGCGAGATTTCTGTCACGGCATGTGCGGCAACTGGGTTACGGCATGGGACTACGCCGCGAAGAGACCATGGAAATGGCGATTCGAGAGGTGGGGATGCACCGGATTTTGTTTGCGGCCATAGCGGGTGCGGCCGATCGGGTGCTCGGACGTTCCGGAGACTTTTATCGGATTGCAGGGCGGCAAGTCGCCGCAATCGATGGGCCTGGGCCTACCACAATCCCACCGTTTAACCAGTATATTGTGCTAGCGCCGAAACGCCCGCAAAATCTCGTCGACGCTTTGAGTAAACGCCTTGGCGTAGAGGTTGCGGTAGTGGACGTCAACGATGTCGGGAGTGAAGTGTTGGCCTGCTCATCCGGGCTCCAAAAAGAGATGGTTGAAGAGTTATTACGCGATAATCCGATGGGGCAAGGGGCAGAGCGTACGCCAGTGGGTATCTTGCGTCCAGTGACGGTGACGCGTTCCGAAAAGCCATGGCCCGACGTCCTTCCGTTGTCGCAATCGGGCGGCTACCTGACTCCCGTGCCTGGTTTTGGTGATGGGGATTTTGTCTGGGCTGGTAACGAAGTGGCGTCTACCAGCAACTCGAATCACGAGCCTTCTTCGGGGAGACATGGGAAAGTGGATCGACCTCGGCTATAATAGAGCAGAAACGACGAGGCGATGGTCGTGAAAGGTTTGCGACATCGAGAGGAAGAGAGACTACTCGAGGGTGGTG
>JAKADJ010000171.1 GCA_021820645.1 Bacillota bacterium | reverse complement strand
GAATTTGTCGCGATTGTGGGGCCCAATGGATCGGGAAAATCTACGTTGCTAAGTCTTTTAGCCGGGATTAAGAAGCCGACCCAGGGTACGGTCAAGATCCCACCTCCGTCACCCGAAATGCCGATCCCCATCGCCTTTGGGTTTCAAAACCCCGAACATCAGTTCATCTATGAACGCGTCATTGATGAATTAGCCAATCGCTACGTTGGGGGAGAGGTTCCGCATGAGGTGACGGATCTCTTGGAGGAATTTTACTTAACGGGGCATGCGGAGATGAGCCCTTTTGCGTTAAGTCAAGGTCAAAAGCGTCGGCTCTCGGTGGCGGTGATGGTGAGAGATCCTCATGCCGCCTACTTACTCGATGAACCGACATTTGGTCAGGATGCCGGCACGCAGAAGAAAATTGTCGAACGGCTCGAGCGGCTTCAGACAGAAGGCCGCGCCGTCGTCTTGACCACCCACGATATGGACCTGGTGTGGGGGCACGCTACCCGGGTCATTGTGCTGGTCGATGGCAAAATTCTCTTTGATGGAAGTCCTCAGCACTTATACCGTCAGCCGGATCTCATGCGCCAAGCGAAGCTTTTAGTCGGGGCCGATTCCCGGACCCCAGAATCGATGGCGGCGGCACCCAAGCCACGATTTATTCAAGTCGACCGTCGCCAATCCGAATCGTTTTTAGGCCGGCTCAACCCCGGCATTAAATTGGTCGCCACCATCTTAGTCATGATGCTGTCGATCTTTGCGACCCACATCTGGCAAGGGGTGCTGTTAGGCGTGATTCCGGTGCTATTAATGGGCTTCGGGGCTCGGATGACGCCGTGGCAGATTGTCAAACGCATGGCGCCCTTTGTGCTTTTTTTCGCCTTATACACCTGGACTCTCACCGCCTATTCCCGGGTGGGTCCCCACACTCCCACCGTGTGGTTCCTGTGGTTTCGTCTGAGCTGGGTCGGGCTTCATAACGGCCTGGTGCTCGCATTCCGCATGTTGGCGTCCGTGGCCTTTGGCGTGGTGTATGTGTCCACGACCGACGTGACCGGGCTCGTGGTGAGTCTGACTCGTAACTTTAAAGTGGTGCCGAAATTTAGCTATGGCAGTCTGGCGGGAATCCGGGTGTTTCCGTTGTTCGAGGAAGAGTGGAATAAGCTTAGGCAGGCTCGTCACTTGCGTGGTAAAGACGGCAAGCGCTCTCCCATTACCCGGGTGGTCACCTATGCCCTACCCTTATTGACCCAGGCCATCCGTATTGGGGAGAGGGTGGCGGTGGCCATGGAGAGTCGCGGCTTTCGGGGCCGAGTGGCGCATGACCCCAAAGGCCGCACCTATTATTTGGACACTCCGGTCAAGCCCAAAGACGGGTTTTACCTGGGGGCCGTGGTCTTAGCGTGCCTCGCCATCCTGATTTTTGTCCGGTGACGCTGCTTAGCATAGGGATGCATAGCGTCGGCACGGGTCGTTCCCGTGCCGACTTGGCTTGCCAAGTCGACCGATCGGGGCCAAAATATTATGAGGAGGTGAAGTGCGTGTCAGTACTTGAAGTCGGTGACAATCTTTTTGCACTCGATTTATTCGAAGACGGCCATCCTTTTAGAACCTCGGCGTACGTGATTCGGGGACCCGAACCGACCTTGATTGAGACGGGATCGAGTGCCAGTCACGCGTCTTTACTCGGGGGGCTCCAGGCCCTTGGTTATGAGCCCGATGACATTCGGCATGTCATCGTGACCCATGTTCATCTGGACCATGCAGGAGGGGCGGGGATGTTTATGGAGGTGGCTCCTCACGCCATCTTGCACGCCCACCCCAAGGGAGCTCGGCATCTGATTGACCCCGGCCGTCTAGAGGAGGGCGTGCGAGCCGTCTATGGCGATGTCATGGACACCCTCTACGGGGCCATCATCGCAGTGCCCTCGCACCGGGTCCGCATTCAAGAGGACTTGTCCACCTTGGATCTTGGGGAGGGCCGGGTACTCACGTTTTACGATAGCCCCGGACATGCCAAGCACCATTTTTGTGTCTGGGATAACGTGACGCGTGGCATCTTTTCGGGAGACACCATTGGCATTCACTATCGGCAGGCGGGAACCGGCTGGGACTTTGATTATGGGTTTCCCACCACCTCTCCCTCCGACTTTGATCCCGACGTGATGCTGAAGACCCTGGATCGTTTGGAAGCCTTGGAGCCGGAAGTGGTGTATCACACCCATTTTGGGCCGACACGGCCCGCCGCCGATGCATTTTTATTTTCACGTAAAGGCATTCGTGCCATTCAGGCCATGATCGCTCGACTGTCCGACGATGCGACCCCTGAAACCGCCGCCATCATGTTAAGGGCATATCTGATCCACGACATGATCGAGGGAGGGCATCGAGTCCCTTCGTTGGATCCTTTGGCGCTCGATATTAACCTCGATTCTCAAGGCATGATTGTGTACATGCAAAAAAAGAAAGCCGGAAAGCTATAACCGAATGCCCGTTAAGGGCTAGCTGAGATCAGAGGGAGGCAACATCATGCGCACGATTTGTATTCCGATTGATGACAAAGGAGCGGTCGAACCGCGCTGGGGCAAGGCACCCAAAGTCGCGATTGCGACAGTGGACGAGGGGAGAATAGAATCCTGGGAGGAATACCCGGTAGGATGGGATGTACTGCACGGGCAGAGCGGTGAAGGACAACATCATGCCCGAGTCGCTAAGTTTTTGATGGATCATCAGGTCACCGATGTGGCGGCTCAGCACATGGGTCATGGCATGGAACATATGCTGCACAGCATGCATTTGGAACTGCATCTGGGGGTCCAGGGGATGGCCAAGACAGTTGTGGCCGCCCTATAAATGTGGTACCTCAAGATACTTTTACGCCGGAGGAGCACACGATGGGAGTATTGTTGGCGTTATCTTCTGGCATGGTGGTCGCCTTTAATCCATGTGGAGTGGGCCTTTTGCCAAGTTACTTGGCTTTGCTATTATCCCGCCAGGGCCAAGAAGCCACCTGGTTCAAGGGGTTAAGCGCGGGTCTAGCGATGACGGCAGGGTTCGTGGTATTGTTTGGACTGGCTGGTATCATCGTGGCGAGCCTGGGGCGGATTTTATTTATTCTAGCCCCGGTCACCTCGATGTTGATGGCGCTTTTGTTATTAGGCATGGCGGTAGCTCTATGGCGGGGGAAAGGGGTTGGCCCGGGCTTTTGGGGCCTTCCGGCTCGCGTTCAGCGGTGGAGTGGACCAGGGGGACGATGGCCCTTTTTTCTTTATGGGTTAAGTTACGGACTGGTGTCTTTAACCTGTAGTCTTCCCGTGTTCTTGGCCGTTGACGCTGTGGGATTTCATCAGGGGATCCTGGTGGGCCTCATCCGTTATGTCGTCTTTGCCTTCGGCATGGGCATCATCGTGACGGGGCTTTCTCTAATCACGGTCGAGGCGCGGGCTCTGGCCGAGCGACTGATTGAGGCCGTGATTCCGAGCATCCACAAGTTAAGTGCCGTGGTGATGGTTGCGGCGAGTTTTTATCTTTTATGGTACTGGATTGGCGGGCCGGGACTCCATGTGGGCCTCATTTGATTAGAGGTGAATAGCATGCCTAAATTGCGTAATCTCATGATACTCGGGAGCCTCATGGTGTTGTTGGCCGGGGTGGTGATCGGGACCTATCGCGTGGTGAGCGGGTGGCATCCCCAGGCGAACCATCTGCCGACGTCGATAAGCCAACTGTCGTCAGTGGCCGCCAATGTGGACCCGGGCGTGACCTTGAAGCGCGTCGCTCCAAACTTTACCTTGACCAATCAGTTTAACCAGACAGTCAGTTTAAGGCAGTTCCGAGGCAAAGTCGTGGTCCTCACGTTCATCGATAGCAAGTGCACGACCGTGTGTCCCTTGACGGCGGTGGTCTTAAAGAATCTGCAGCACGACCTGGGTTCCTATAAAAAGAACCTTGAGCTCGTGGCCGTCAATGCTAACCCGGTGGCTACCAGTGTGGCGGACGTCTATGCTTGGTCTAAGAGCCACGCCATGTTGAACCGTTGGCAATATGTCACGGGATCAGCAACGGCTCTCAAAAAGGTCTGGTCCTCGTACTACGTAGCCACCCAGGTTCTTAAGGGAGATTTAGTCCAGCATATTCCGGCCGTGGTGGTGATTAGTCCCACGGGGCAAGAACGCTGGCTTTACATCAATGCGGCAGTAGGTAATCAACCGGTGCTGTCTGCGGAAGTGCATAATTTGTTGGTGCATGTGACGCCGCTCTTACCAGGCCATCCGCCACTCACGCGCTTTCCTGCAGCACGCGAGTTGACTTACTTGGCCGGAAACCTAGGACCTACCCAACATCGCCACCCATTTACCGCACAAACCATTTATCCGGGAGGACACTTGGCTTCTTTGAAAGTGGGACAAGGTGGGAAACCGGTATTGTTAGACTTTTTTGCCTCGTGGTGCCCCGACTGCCAAGAAGAAATACCCGTATTGAAGTCGTATCAAGGTTATGCGAAGACGCATCATCTACCCACCGTGGTCGGGGTGGATTTAAGACTATCGGAAACGTCCACCGCTCACGTGGTCCATTATGTGGCCGAGTCCCACATTCCCTATCCCGTGGCGCTGGACGCCACGGGGGATATTTCTGATGCCTATGGGGTGGTCGGACTCCCCACCGAAGTGCTGGTGTCTGCGATGGGTCGCATCCTGTGGTACCACCAGGGGCTAATTGGGCGGACCGCATTAATCCAATCCCTAAAAGGCAAGGTCTCATCGACAGGGAGCTAAAAAAAGCCAGGAGGACATCGTTATGCGGCATCTTATTATTGGAGCATCGGGGCAGGTGGGAGGATATCTTTGGCGGGCACTCAAAGCGGATCCCGATCACGAGGCCATCGGTACCTATTTTGCGACGCCGGTGTCGGGTCAAATCCCACTGGATTTCACGAACCAAGAAGCGGTACGTAAAACCCTCGGCCAAAATCAGCCCGATGTGGTGTGGCTCCCCGCCGCGTTGCCGGATGTCGATCGCTGTGAGCGGGAACCGGAATTAAGCCAGCGGCTCAACGTGGCGGCGCCCTCGGAGGTGGCTGATGTCGCCCACACCTTCGGCATGAAGGTAGTGTTTTTTTCCACCGATTATGTCTTTGATGGCAAGAACGGTCCGTATCGGGAAACGGATGCGACAAATCCGCTACAAGTCTATGGTCAGCATAAAGTAAAGACTGAAGAATATCTCCTTGCCCACATCCCTCACGTCTTGATCATCCGACCGGCCTGGATCTACAGTGACGAGCCCAATCCGCGCAACTTCGTGTATCGGATTATGCAACAACTAGAGTCGGGAAAACCGGTGCGTGCGGCCACGGATCAGATTAACACCCCGACCAATAGCCAAGACCTCGTCACCCGCTCGTTGAGGGCGGTAGAGTCTGACCTTGAAGGGATCTTGCACATCGTGGGACCCGATCGGCTTAGTCGTTATGACTTAACCGTGAAGATTGCACGAGAAAAGGGGTATCCCGCGTCCTTGGTCGAGCCGATTACAACGGAATCCTTGCATCTTGCAGCAAAACGGCCGCTCAATGGGGGGCTCATTTCGATTCGTGGCTAACGGATCCCCTTTATGAGCCATGCGGTGGAAAATCCCGCGGGTAACATGAGCAGTAGAAGGCCGTTAGCGAAGAACATGAGCCAAGCCCACAAGAGGATGAGAATCCCCACCGTGACCCATCCTCTATGGCGGAT
>JAKADJ010000170.1 GCA_021820645.1 Bacillota bacterium | reverse complement strand
TTCGAGGAGAGACAGAATAGTAGCTTTCAAGTATAGTAGCCGGACTAGTTGTTTGACGTCGTCCGTTCGAAAGATATAATCAATGCCATCGTTGCACAGAGATAGAGCCTCTTGCGCGAGGCCACGCGCAAGCTGCAAACGAGCCAACTCCTCCAAGACACTGGCAGCCAACGCAAAATGCCCACGGCTTCGGTAAGCTTCCAGACATTCGTTAAGGTGAGGCTCGGCTGCGCTGTATTTTTCTTGCTCACGGAGAATGACGCCCAGGTTTTGTTTGGCACCAAACCCCCGCATTTCGTCAATACCTTGATAGAACGTCGCGCTAATCACAGTGTGATGATGCGCTCTTTCGAGGTCTCCCAACGCACGAGCCACGATGCCCAGGCCGTGGTGGCAACGAGCCATCATTCCCACATTATTCGTTTGCTCCGCAAGCTCAAGTGCTGTTGTGTAGAGTTCGAATGCTTGTTCGTGGCGATTAAGCAAATACAATGTCGATCCCATGTTTCCGAGGGCTCGGAGCCTTGTGGCGGGTTCGGGGTTGAATTCGAGCAGGGTTTCGTACACGGCCAAAGCATCCAGAAAGCGAGACAGAGTAAAATACGCATTGCCCAGTTGTATGAACAATGTAAGGTCGTCCGTCCCGATATTTTCGGATTGGATAAGCCTGAGGGCGGACCGCTGAAGAACGTACAGTGTCCGTTCCGTCCCTGTCTCTATGCGCAGAAAATCTCGCGCCGCGCTAAGCAGATCGCTGTTAGTGGCTTGCCCTTCCATAAATAGCTCCCAGGCCAAATAAAGGTGATCCGGCGCCATGGTCTTCTTACCTTCGATCAACAGCTTGTGTGCGTGTCTAACGAGCGCAGCTTTTTCCGAATGGTCGGCGTCAACGATCTCGCCCAGCGGCACGTGAAGTCGTTCGCTTAAGACTTTCAGAGTTGATAGAGGGGGGGCCACCACACCGGATTCGATTTGGCTGATGTAAGATCGATCGAACAGGCCTTTCGCCAGGTCGGCCTGGGTCATTTTTCGGCCGATCCTCAATTTTTTGATTCTTTCTCCTGGAGTTTTCATGACGACAACACCTCCCAGTTATTAACAAATGTTAATACACCTCACGAAGGTTTGTCCCGATAATTCGGCATAATGCAACTAGTAATTAAAAAATATCAAGGAGCTGACCAAATGCGTCGTGTCCTTGCGTTACTTTCAGTGACTCTGATAATTCTGGTTGTGGGCCTTTCATTAACGTCGCCCCGTCATCATACCTTGGCAACAGGCCAAGTCACAAGTCCGAGTGACGTGACGAATCCGGGCGTCAGTTGACAGGTGTCACACTCCAAGCGCCCCATCTCTAACAGCATATAGCGCTAACGTTCTGAAGTTGGACTAAATGACGCGGGCGAGGCTAAAGGACTGGCATACGCAGGAGGGTAAAATGGCAATTCAGGACTGGATAACACGATTAGACAATATTGAACTGGCCTCCATGTCGGCCCCGGAATTGGAAGCTACGCTCGAAGAGCTTCGCGCCTGCTTCAGCAGTGTCGATGTGCCGGTCACCGATTTGAATGAGATATTTGGGTTGTGTGCCATGCACAAAAACCCATGGATTCGACGGACGGGATTAGCCATTGCCGACCGGCACGCCGAGACCCCGTCGGCCCGCGAACTGATGTGTTGGTTGGTTCATGATCCTGAAGATTTCGTTTGCTTTGAGGCAGTACGACTGTGCGACAGGCATCGGGTGGCAGAAAGCATCAAAGAATTGCTTCCAATCATTGGCCTACCGAGTGGCCGTGTAGACCACGTTGGCCAACCGGTCGGGATGGGCCATGCGATCGTTCTCAAGGCTATTACATCGCTATTCGGAACCACGGATAAAGGTCAGTTGCAACTCATGGAGAACGAGTACCTCCGGTCTGGGCGCATTGCCCCGCAGGTGCCAGCTCCGGTTGTAGCCAATACAGAGGACATGGTGCTGGTTCCCCGCGGAGAGGCCATCATCGGACTTGATGGCACGGACAACCCGTTCGCTTACAGTGGAATCGATGGGTTCTTCCCACGCCGCATCGTGACTGTAGACGACTTCTTTATGGATCGCTATCCAGTCACTAATGCTCAGTATGACGAATTCGTGCGGGCTATTGAGGTAGACGACCATCGGTATTGCCACCCAGATGAACCAGAATCTAAAGACCATCGGCGCAACACGTGGCTGGATCCCCGATTCGGCGCTCAACATCCGGTGACAGGTATTGATTGGTACGATGCGTGGGCCTATGCGCGCTGGTCTGGCAAGGACTTGCCGACCGCCGAGCAATGGGAAAAGGCCGCGCGCGGAACCGATGGACGTTTGTACCCTTGGGGCGATGAGTTCGACGCGTCGGCACTGACTTGGATCGGAACGGTCTTTGACCAGCCGCAGCTCGATTCCGTTCCGGTATGGCGCGAAATCCTGACTCAAATCAGTGACACCGTTCCCAGTCGCACAACTGTTCCCGTTGGCATCAACGCGAAAAACGTAAGTCCTTATGGAATCCACGAGATGGCGGGCAACTGCTGGGAGTACACCAAGACAAACTACTTTTCGCATAAGGACATGACCCCACACTTCAAGAACCTCGACCCCGTGGTCTTCATGCAGGACCACGACGCATTCCCGATCATTAAAGGCGGCTCATGGACCAGCATTTCGCCACTCACGAGCGCGCTATTCACCGGCAAAGATTTACTGACAGACCGTCACAACGAGATCGGGTTTCGGTGTGTGTACAACCCGCCGCGCTTTGCCAACTAGCAAACCTAATCTATTGAGGAGACAAACGGGATGGAATGGTGGAACGATTGGTTCGATGATCGCTACTTACGGTTTGCTGTGGGGCTGACCAATGAACGGACCGAAAGAGAGGTTGTCGGCATTGATGAGTTGCTCGCGCTGCCGAGTGGCAGTCGCATTTTGGATGTAGCATGTGGCCACGGTCGCCATGCTATCCCGTTGGCCAACCGTGGGTACAATGTGACGGGAATCGACGTTTTGCCATGGGCCATCGATCAAGCGCGCCATGCGTCTGCTGGAACGAAGAGTGTAGATTTCCGCGTCCAAGACATGCGTACCTTGGACGAGCGTGAGGTGTATGATGGCGCCATCTTCATAAACACCACGTTGGGAGCCTTCGAGGATCCGTCTGACGATTTAACCGTTCTCCACAACATCCGGAATGCCCTGCGTATGGGTGGGCCGTTGATCTTGGATTGTCGACATCGGGATTCCATCGTACGGCAGTGTCCTCCCAAACCCGACTTTTGGGAAATCAATGGAGCGATTGTGAGGGAAACGTGGACGTTCGATCCCGTCATGGCGATCCGTGAGGGTCAAATTTCATGGTTAGAAGACAATCAACTCTTCTCCAAACCCCCCACCCGTTCCAGATACTATACTATCCCGCAGTTGAGGGATTTGGTCGTCGAAGTCGGATTTGCGGTCGAGGGATTGTATGGTGGATTCTCTCGCGAGGAGATTTCCCTTGATGCGCACCTCATCATGCTCTTGCGGAAGGTCGAAGCGGTTTGACATTGAAAGGAGGTGATCATGCCATGTTGTACGACGCGTGGAAAAAGGCTCAAGAGTCCCGCAAGACCCCGGCTCCTCGTCCCGACGAGGTGAAGTGGTAATTGGTCATAAGACTCTCTAAGCACTAACGGTAACTCCAAGGGGCGGGCCCCTCTTTGGGCGCTCGTCTCTTGGTCACTTAAGAAATGAGGTGACGCACCAATGACGCCTACGCGGGACAAAGACACATTTCTTATGCATACGTTTGGTCATCGAATTACGTTCGATCCCCACCTTGCTGAAGACGAAGCAAGTAATCATATTGTTCAAAACCTCTATGAAACGCCATTTGTTCAGCAAGCAAACGAAGAGGGCTTCGAGTTTGTGTCGTCATTGTGTGATGCGGATAGCACATGGCATGATTCGAACATTGTTCTCCACCTTCGGAAAGGTATCCGTGACCACGCGGGCAACGAACTTACCATCCATGACGTGCTCTTTTCTTTTGTACGCAGTTTGGTATTGGCGAGTGACACGAGTCCCATGGGCGAAATCGCTTCGCTAATATGGGGAGCCGAGAAGAGGGGCGATGTCATCGCCAAATGCCGAGAAATCAACCGGTTAAAGGATCTTGTCGAGGTTGTCGAGGACGACAACCGACTCGTATTCCGCTTGCCCGTTGCCTTTGGGCCGACCAAGGCCATCCTCGCCAACCGGGTGTACATCTTCGCACGAAATTGGGCGGCATCGATGGGCGACTGGGATGGCGACTGGGATACGGTGGACACCCTTGTGAACGTCGCCGCACGGGGAGGACTCGGATTTCGCGCGTGTGGAACCGGTCCCTATCGTTTGGTAGAGCATGAGAACGATCGAACGGTGCTCGAACGTCACGATGACTACTGGGGTACGCCGGCGAACTTCCGGCAGGTGATTCTAGACCGAACGGACGATCCAGTGGAGCGGCGCGATCTGCTCATTACTAACGAAGTAGATTTTGCCGCCTGCACACGAGAGGTCACGGAGGAACTCAGCCTTCACACGAACGTGACTGTTTATGACCATCTGCCCGAACTAAACGTCAACCCATTTGCGGGATTCACCTTCGAAATTGCGGGAGCCACCAACCAGTTCATCGGTAGCGGGAAACTTGATGGCGATGGAATCCCTGCGAACTTCTTCTCCGACGTCTTGGTTCGGCGGGCCTGTGTGGCGGCGTTCGATTATGATTACTTTCTGCACAATGGATTAGCCGGTGTTGAACAACGGGCTCTTGGACCAGTGCCCAGTCGACTGGATCCTGGGGCGTGGGATAAACAACTCTTGGCTCAGGCCCCGCGCATGGATTTGGATGCCGCCCGTTCATATTGGGCAGAAGCTTGGGACGGCAGACTTTAAGAAAAGGGATGCCGCTTCACTATCGTGACTCACGCGGGCAATGCAGAGCGCGTCTTTGCCGCCCACTTGTTAGCGGATGGATTACGGCAAATCCACCAAAACGTGCGAGTGGACGTGCTCCCCGTTGAGTGGTCGGAATATCGGAAGTTAATCAAGAAGCGGATGGCTCCGATTTTTTGGATCGGGGTTCAGGCTGATTATGGTGATCCGCACAGTCTAGCGCGATGCCTGACCCACTCACAAGGACTTGCGGCGAGTTGGCAAGGTTTCCGGTTCGAGCAGTTCGATGTTTTGATTCAACGCGGTGTCGAGGAGGCAGACCCCGTCGAGCGCGATTCCATCTATCGCAAGTTAAATGCCATGACACTCGATTTGGTGCCTCAACTGTATACCTACGAACGAGACCGCTTTATCGTGCTCAACAGCAGCGTAGGCGGGTTCCGCTTCAATCCGTTTCGATACAGCGTCGTGGACTACCGAGATTTATATCGACGGACGCCATAGGGTTCGCACGTAATCGTAGAAAGGAGGGGATTCCCATGACGTTGCCTAGTTTTCGCTATTCCGGAGTGGTGACGCCCGCGCAATATGATTTCTACCACACCTACGGATTTGTCATTTACCGGGCCATGTTATCGCCGCGTGAGATCGAGATCATTGAGCGGGAATCCCAAGACCTTCAGGCCGCGACGGTGCGCGGGGACATTCCATCGGACGATATCGATGACATCACGCCGTGGGGACACGATGACGATGGAAGTCCGCTGGTCCACCGACTTCCCTATTTCACTCGGTACTGT
>JAKADJ010000169.1 GCA_021820645.1 Bacillota bacterium | reverse complement strand
GAATCGAAATGCAGCATATTTGGTGTTGGGGTCAAAATAGAGCCGATCATATGCTAAGTTTGGCAAGGGTTCGATATTGATGTAATCATAGTTGAGGTAGGTGGTGGATTGGATGGCCTTCGGTAGGTATCCCATCCAACGTTGGATGCCTGCCATATTGACGGGCACCTCAAAGTTAACGTAGTAGGTATTACTGCCTTCATCTTGGGCCGGGCCAAAATTAAAATATCCCGGGATATTGCCGGTTCCAATGAAAGATTGATTACCGGTGACCCGTAGCATGTTTACCCCAATATTTGAACCCGATAGCGTGGGAGCGTTGACGACCTGCTGGACCGGGCGCGGCATATTGCCGATGCTATTGGGATTCCCGCAGCCCGCCATTAAGAACCCCATCATGACGATGGTAACCCCGTTTCGGTATCGGCGCAGGTAGATGGATCCTCGCATGGATATCCCCCTCCCTTGTTATCATATAAGGGAAGGGGCTTATCTATGCGCCGCGATTATCGGCGCTGGCGCGGTAAAATCTTCGGCATCAGGGTTTCTCGGGTATCAAACCCCCGGGTTAACATGAGTAAAAACAGCCTAAAATCCCCTTGAAGGGACCAGAGCGGATGACTCAAGGTGGCCGGGCGATTCTTCTCGATAAAGGCGTGGGAGTACCAAGCCAATCCATATCCGACAATTGGGGCAATCACCACATAATAGATATTGAGCGTAAATAGTGCCGTAAGAAGGCTGAGGATGCCTAGCCCGGTGCCGATAAAGTGCAGGACTCGTGTACCGGGCTCTCGATGCTGTCCCAAGTAGTACGGCCAAAACTCCTCGAATGACCGAATTTTCAAGATCTTCCACCCCCACTCATATATTCGTGAAATGTTTAAAATTTCCTGCTATGGGCCAAACATCGCCTCCGACGACTTTTCGCGTGGCATCTCACCCTACGGCGCTCTCCACAAAGACACTGTGCCGCCGTCGCTGATCCACACCTGTCCTTGGTATCCAACAAAAATTCCCGTGTCCACGACCCCCGGCAACGATTTTAATTGGTGATGCAATGCCACGGGATCCGGGACCGGGTTCCACACGGTATCCAGTATCCAAAGCCCATCATCGGTCACGAAGGGCTCACTTTGATGATATCGTAATTGCACGACCGCCCCTAACGTCTTTAATTTTGCCACGAGAACCCGCCATCCAAAAGGCACCACAGCCACCGGAATCTGACAGCCATCCAAGCGGTCCACGAGTTTAGAGGCGTCCACCAGGATTACGGTACGATCCGCCGCGTCAAGTATCATGCGCTCGCGGACTAGGGCGCCGCCTCCGCCTTTAATCAAAATGCCCGTGGGATCCAGGAAATCGGCCCCGTCTATTGCATAATCTAGTGATCCGCGCAATTCATCCGATATGACCGGCAACCCATGAGTTTCAGCCAGTCTCTCGCTGTCTTTTGATGCCACCACTAAGTGCAGCACCAGATTCTCATCACGCACTCGCCGTCCTAGCGCTGTAATGCATGCCGCGACCGTGGAACCAGATCCAAGACCTAAACGCATATGGTTTTCGACGCTCCGTGCCGAGGCTTCCCCTAGTAACGTTTTGGCTTTTTGCTGATCCAACATTCTGTCTCCTTATCACCACCGCGACTCTGGGTCTTATCCTACCATATGCCAGAATGCCCCATCTGGTGTGAAGCTAACGGGTACGAGAGACTTGTGAGGGAAGGGCTTCTACGGACACGAAAGGCCTACGGGTTTTTTGGGTCACGGAGGCCCCCAAGATTGTTACCCTAAGCCCCTGTGTCAATCTCTCACCACGCCACAGTGGCTGCACTCAATCTACGCCGCGTCTCTCACAAAGACCTCCCTCTGTACCAAGCCAAGGCTGGTCATCACAATCAAATGACGAAAGGACCGGTAAAAACAAAGGAGGCCGTTTGGCCCCCCTTGTGCCTCAGAGAGATGGTACTACTTCCCTAACACATACACAGTAACCGGTTCTATACCGAAATTGGACACGGTTTGTGGATTGGCGTTCATGAAGATATCGATCCGATGGCCTTTAATCGCCCCACCCGTATCCATAGCTCGTCCCAAGAAACCACCGGTAGGAAGATTGTGGTCGGTGTATCCCTTCACGTAAACCCTGGACTTCAAGGGGATCAACGAGGGGTCGACGGCAATCATACCCGCTTGAAGCGGTTGTCCAAAGGCATCAACGGGTCCAAATGGGTAGTTGTCCTTCAGACTTGGTCCATAAGCCGTCGCCCGCACCTGGTAGACCGCTATAACCGGATAACCGTCAATCATTTGAGTGCCACTCGACGACGTGGTTACGCTCGTTTGTGATGCCGGCGTAGTTGTAGTGGTAGAAGTCGTGGTGACCGTCGGGGGTGTTGTCGTTGTCGTGGTGACTGTCGGTTGCGACGCCGGTGGCGTCGTCACGCTACCCGAATGGTCGAGCACCCCTAGACTCGTCAAAATGGCCTGCCAGGTTACCGGCGCAGCGATCCCATTGACGGTCAGTGCGTGAGCCTTTTGAAATTGTTCCAGGGCGGCCTGTGTGAGCGGACCGAAGATGCCATCCGTGGGCCCCACATCTTTATATCCCAAGAGTTTAAGGTTGGCCTGCAGGGTCATCACCCAATGCCCGCGGCTCCCCATGTGAAGATACTGGGACATGGCCGGATGCTTGGCAATTTGACGGTTAAGGGTGGCCGCACTAGCGGATACCCCGGTGCCCGGCACCAAGTGGAAACCAGACAGGATTTCCTGCCATACGGCCGCGCTGGTCTTTCCTGTAACGGTGAATCCATTGGCCGATTCAAAGGCATCCAGGGCTCCCAAAGTTCTGGGTCCGAAGATACCATCCGTGGGCCCCACTCCCGTATATCCCAGCAACTTCAAGTCGGCCTGAAGTGTGGCGACCCAATGATTTCGACTACCATATTGCAGCACCTGTTGCATAGCCGGATGTTGTGTGGCCAATGCAGCAGTTGTAGCGGGAACGGTTTGGGCAAAGACGCTTGGTGACACGAGGATGCCCATGGCTGTCGCCACGGCGCCAAGACGCGCCGATTGGCGAAACATGTTCTGCATAAGTAGTCTCCCCTCAGGATATTGCCTCCGGAGTTAGCTGACGGGTTCGGGCTCGGAGAGAGGCCCTACTTGACCTTCAAGATTCACCCCAAATCTGGTTCCCCCGGTTGCTCCCAAAAAACAAGCAATTTGGCAAGCCTAGTGTAAAAAATGAAGACAACCCTGTCAGATCCCATATTCACCACTCATAAGGGATGGAGACCAATCCTGGATGAATTGCCAGCCATGTCGATGGATGTTGAATATTGGCTAGGTGATCCCAAAGCTAGGAAAATAATCGGTCAGAGAATTTGATGAGACTAGACAAATACAAAGATTTTCATCATAAGGAAACTCGATAGGGAGGCCAGGAACATGGCCACCAATTTGGCGATGTTGTTAGCCATCACATGAGGAATGGCGTGGGTTTGAGCAATCCACGGAGCAATGAGCCATAAGATGGCATCATTGACGGCAATATTGATAAGCGATTGAATCACAAATAAGGTGCGTTGGCGGAGTGCTTGGCGGCCGGAGCTTTTGACGGTATTTCTAAAAGTCCAACGACTGTTCCAGATATAACTATTCAAAATGGCGGCCATCACCGCCATCGTGTTATATAAAACCAGTTGATTTACGTTGCGGGTCGGATCCAGAAAATAGAGCCCGTTAAATACACCCAAGTCGATAAACGCGTTACTAAGGCCCACAGCGACAAACTGAAAAAATTGGGCGAGGCGCTTCATGCCAACCCCCGTTGTTTTTGATCCGTGGCCTGGTGGTACCACCCTACCAGTTCGCGGGTTGGCAGGCTCCATCCCCATCTTTCCGCCTCATTCCGTGCCAAGTGTTTCAGCGTTTCCAAGTCGTTACTCGAAAAGAACTGTTCAATAATTTCCCCGATTTGTTCGGGACGGTCTGGCGAAAATAACGCCCCGGCTCCACTCTCATCAACCAACTCATGAGTCGGTAAGCTTTCTGCCGCTACGATGGGAAGTCCCGACGCCATGGCCTCTAATAGAACCAGTCCCAAGGTTTCCGTCGTCGACGGAAAAATGAAAAAATCAGCCGAAGCGTAAGCACGAGCTAGATCGGCCCCCAGCAACTTCCCCACAAAGGTTGTCGGGGTTTTGGAAAACTGCTGTCGAAACACGGCCTCCGCTGGCCCTTCTCCAACCAACGCCAAGTGCAAACCCGGATTGCGATCAAAGAGGCTTCCTAACCGCCCTAGACCTTTCTCGAGTGCGATCCGGCCCACATAGAGCGCAATCAGGCGGTCGGGATGGCCGTTGGTGAGCCGGTAACGCATCTCCTCGGTGCGGTGCTTGGGGTTGAAGAGCTCCAGGTCCACACCCCGGCGCCACACCCCGACACGCTGGATGCCTTCCGCTTCTAACACTTGCTTCATCGTCTCGGAGGTGGCCAAATTAAGATAGGCGCGATTATGTAGAGCGCGAAGTATGGTCCAAATTAGGGGTTTGGTAAAACCCAAGTGATAGAAATCGGCATATCCGGCAATATTAGTGTGATATGACGCCACAATCGGGATCTTCAGCCGCGTCCCGCTAATCACGCCCGCCACTCCCAACACAAACGGATTCACCACATGGATAATGTCGGGATGAAATTCCTCTAGATAGCTCTTGACTCTCGGGAGCGGCAACCCCCATGGTTTACCACCATAGATAAATCCTACAGAAATGTTGGGAACGTCGCGAACGGGGATTCCCTCAAAACTGGCCTCGCCTCCACGGGGGGCAATAATGAGAAGCTCATGGCCCATGGCCTTAAGCTCTCGAACCGTTGCCGTAATGCGGGTGACCACTCCATCCGTGGAAGGCCACCAGGTTTCTGTCACCAATGCAATTCGCATAGACCTCCACACCTGCCCTAAACGCCTTTAAAATCACGACAACCAGAATAGCCAACCCAGTATAGCATAGGGATGATGCCTTCTCTAGCCACTATACGGGGAATTGGATCTTGGCGAAACCTGCCACTTATGTCAAAATAGAATTCAAACCCTTAAAGGAGGTTAGTCCTATGAGTGATCGGAGTTGGGATCGCGTTACCGGTTTGATTTTAGGTGCCTCAGTCGGGCTTATCGCTGGGCTATTATTGGCGCCGAGTGCCGGTTCGGACACCAGAGATTCGTTGAAAAAGAAGACGCAGAATTCGCTTGGCCAATTTCAGGATAGCGTCCGCGATATTCGCGACACATTGGCCCGTCGGAGCCAGGACTTAATTAAAAGGGGTGTGACCGAAATCCCATTGGATGACGACCCTACCCCTCCCCCGACACCTTCCGATGAGGGCCAAGGCGCGTGAGTACTAGCACGGCGCTCACAATTATAGCCGTGTCGTTTGGTGTTTTAACCCTTTTAGCGCTGGCGGGCGTAATCGTGTTGTTTCAGGTGGTCAAACACCTAGTCACGCTAGAAAAATCTGTGGCACACGAAATCGTGGAGCTCCGCAAAGATCTCGACCGAGTTCTCCGCCATGCCCGCGACACCTCGGAGCAGGTAGCAAACACCGTCAAAGAGTTGCGACGAGGTGCCTACAATGTAGGGCTCTTGGTGTCCGGTGTCACATCATGGCTCGTGACTCGTAAACAACTAAAAAAGTCCCCGACCGAGCCGGTGGAATCACGGCCCTGGTGGGTCAACGGCTTGGCTCTGA
>JAKADJ010000168.1 GCA_021820645.1 Bacillota bacterium | reverse complement strand
CCCAACCAATCCTAAACGCGTATCGAGGTCCTCATCACGCACATCCGCGATGAGGTTATAAGCGCGGTTCAAGGCTGCTGGACCCAAGAACTCTGAAACCACTCCGACCACGTCACACGCGGAAAGGCATAGGCCACAACTAATACATTCCAGTCCCACATCAATGTCTTCACGCATGCGAGAAATAGGTGGTGCCACAATAGGGGAATGCACTTCGGGTCGTGCCTTCAAATAAGGGTCTACAGCCCGATATTTCGTAAAAAACTCGTCCATATCGACGACCAGATCCTTGATTCGACGCATATGCCGCAACGGTCTCAGGTAAATGTCCCTACCTAATCGGTCAAGATTGGTGCGGCACGCTAGCCCCTCTCTCCCGTTGATCACCATGCCACAAGAACCGCACATTCCCACCCGGCAAGAGCAACGAAAGGCTAATGTTTCATCCAGTTCGTTTTGGATGAAGAAGAGAGCGTCCAGTACCGTTTGTTGTGTTTTGGTGTCCAAGGAATAGTCATGCATCCCCGAGGCCCGGTCAATATGCACTGTCACCTGCAAATTATTTCCCCCTCACGTTAGCCGATGACCAAGAATGGCCGGCGATATAAAAACGCCCAAAGAATATCCATCCCCCAGCACATCGTGACGAGCCCCAATGCCCACACGAGATAACGAAACCACCATGAACGAGCAACGGCCCAGGTCTCTTGCAAAATCCCATGCAGGCCATTCAAGCCATGATAGACCACGGTGATGAGGAGGCCCGCATCCAGCACGACGAAGATGCCGTTGCGTAGGCGTGAGGTGACCACGTGGACACTCGTATTCATGAAATGTTCCACCCAGAGGTGCCCGCCTAAAAACACCAGCAACAAGATCCCCGTAAAGCGTTGCAAGATCCAACTCCACGACACCGAAGACGCCAAGTCGTGTTTGGCTTGTATCGATTCGGACGAAACCTTTTCAGTAGCCACTAGAGTCCTCCATGTATCCAATTACCGAACAATGTCCGGCAGCAATACCAAAAGACCAATACCCAGCAAGACCGCTACGGTGACCATTGTGAGCCAGATCCCGAGACGACTGGTGCGGATCAGCCCACCAAAGTCGGCCACCACAAGTCGAATCCCATTGAGACCGTGGATCAGGATAATGCCAAACAACACCACGTCTCCGACAATGAACACCGGTCGTTCGACGACTGCGGCCACCGCGTTAAAATGCGTTGTGCCGTTCGGCAACAGGATTGCACTCAACAAAATGAGATGGAGATAGAGATACCCAAGAATTAATAGACCTGAAATCCGATGTGCAATAAACGCCGTGTGTCCTCGGGTCCGTTGATGATGCATTCGGTACCTCCTCACGGAAATCTCTTCGTCTCTGATTCCTAAAACTTTTTAAGCAATGTTGTGATACTTCGCTTCATTCTGATAAAATAATATCCAATCACTTGTAGATCTGAAAACTCCCAATAATAAACCATTACCCTAACAATTTAGATCTAGATTAGGAGGAAACCGTGCAATTACACCATATTGAAGCCTTCGTGACCGTGGTGGAATACGGCACGGTCACCGAAGCCTCACACCGCTTACGCATTGCCCAACCCGCCCTGTCCCGGTACATTCATACGTTGGAAAGAGAACTCGGTCAGCCTTTATTTGATCATCATGGCCGCCGATTACATCTCACGCCTTTTGGCCAATGGGCCTACGATAAGGCGCGGCACATCCTCGAAGAAACTCGGTCATTTGCGCACGGTCGAACCGGACAAAATCTCAATCTAGGAGCCAGTCTTACAACGCTTACCACGTTCCTCCCTCAAGCCATTCAGGAATTTCGGGAGCGCGAGCCCCAATCCGAAATACATGTAGAGACCGGCCTCAGCGCCGACATCTATGAATTAGTCGGCAATGGCCGCGCCGAAATCGGGCTCGTGTCCGATGCACGCCCACGTGCCTCCTATCGCGTAATTCCTCTATTTACCGATCCCCTATGGATGCTGTGCCCGACCACGAGCCCATGGAAAGACATGGACACCGTATCTATTGAACAACTGCATAGTCAGCCGATGATTATGATGACCCCACGTACATTACTCCGAGCCGATCTTGACGCCTTATTTCGCAGTCACGCCGTCATCCCAGATATTCGGATGGAGGTCGATAATGTGGATGTCATCCAACGGATGGTGGCGACCGGACTCGGCGCCACAATTCTTCCCCGTTCAGTTTGTGTAGAGGCTAGTCACCTGCAAAAATGGCGCACCATTCCTTTGGAAAGTCCAGAATGCTCCGGTCGGCTCAGCCGTACCTTTGGTCTCGTTACCTTGCTAGCCGAACCTTCACCGATGGCGTGGATCTGGATCGAGCTGTGTGTGCAACTCGCCCGCACATTCCAAACTGGGGTCCATGCCATGGCTAATGAGTTCCCTGCGTGATGATCGTTCTACTCGGGCCCAACTATTTGAAAAAAGAGGTGAATCCCATTGATTGATCACAAACCTAACGCTCCCCAGTACCAGTTAGCCAAAGTGGTGGGCGTCGTGGCCATCATGGCTTCTGCGCTATCCCAAGAATACGGGTCGGGAATTAATTTTGTGGCCCCTCAAAGCCTTAGCGTCTACCCGCAGATCGAATACCTAGTGCCCTTAGCCATGTTCGTGACAGGCCTCTTCTATCTACCCAAAGTGTTTTTATTTATGCGTTTTGGAAAGATCATGCCACGGGCGGGGGGAAGCTATGTCTGGATTACCCGAAGCCTTGGCATGCGGTTAGGTTTTATCGTGCATTTTCTTTGGTGGGCCAGTCTTTCTTTTGCCATCGGAGTGCTAGCCTTTGCCTTTGGCACGTTCCTCTCTGCCGGTTTGGTCAGTGCTGGACTAGCGGGTGGCACGTTTTTTGTCACGCCGTGGGGTCACATCATCGCGGGAGCCATCGCGATCTGGCTGATTTTCTGGCTCCACTATAGAGGAATCGGGCACTACGCGAAACTCGTCACCATTCTCCTCGTCGCCGTGTTGGTCGCCGCGGCCATCGTGGTCGGAGTTGGCTTCTCCCATAATCCTGGTTTGTTTGCTCATGCCGCAGCCACAAAACTCCATGTGACCGTGGCGGCCCCAAGTCATGTCGCGCCTCCCAGTTTATCCGCATTTCTTTCGGTCTGTACCTTGTTCATATTTGCCTATGGTGGCATTTCTGCCGCGCCATTTCTCGGCGGCGAAGCTAAGAACGGGGAGCGCTCTATTCCCCTCGGTATTCTCTGGGCATGGGTTGCGGCTATCGTTCTCTTTACCCTGGTGGCCATGGCAGTTTTCCATAGCGCACCTTGGTGGGCGATTGTTACGTTATTGAAACATGGCGACACGGCCTACACAACGACACCGGGATTAGTAGGGCTTTTGGGATCTCGGATCCTTTCGAGCGGTCTGAACCTCCTGGTCGCGCTCATTGTTGGAAAAACTATAGCCCCTCAAATGATGGGAACCTCCAGACTCGTGTTTGCATGGGCTCAAGATCATTTGGTACCCGAAACATTTTCTCGCACCACCAAGTGGCAAACTCCTGCCGCTGCACTTTTTCTTAGTGCGGTCATAGGGACGTTCTCGTTGGTCCAATCGGCATTAATCGGATGGTCGATCGGAGTCACGTTTCGGTCGATTAGCATCCTCTTAGTCCTTGCCCTCTTGGGCATTGGTGTCTTAAATCTACGGTGGGGCTCGCGATTCAAAAATAGTCCTTGGAGACAGGCCATATCTGAAGGCTGGGGTGTCATAGTCGCATCGATTTTAGCCATCATTATTGCGATTGCCCTCATCGGGAGTGTATTGGTCGTCCCAAAGACCCCTCTATACTTCCAACCGGCGTTTCAAGCCTTAGTCGCCATAATTATCGGGGCAATTATTTATCAACGAGCGCTAAGAACCGCACAACAAACAGGAGTCCCGATGCACGAACTCGCCGAGACTCTGCCTTTGGAATAAGGTCTTAACAACACGATAGAAATCTTTCATCGATGGGCGAGCCTGAAGGCTCGCCCATCGTGGTGTTTCATTGAAACGTTTTCTGCAGGGATCGAATTTGTTCCGTGGTGGCCCACTCTGTAAGGTAGTGACCATGATCCAAGAGCCATTGTTTCACGGTCACAGCATCCCGAGCATAGTGCGAGACCGCATGCTGAAGGATTTCGGCGAGCGGAGGGTAGGACACATCGAAGAGATTCCAGGCAAATTCTCGTCCGCCTCTACAGCATGCCAGAAAATGTGAGTATGCCAGTAATCGGTCACTGGATTTGTCGGTGCTGGGTTCCAACACCAGATGCGGCGTGCTGACACCTTTTGGCGGCACAAGACTTGGGTAACGGCTTAGGGTCCCAAGTCCCAGATTTGATGCTCCATCTAACAAGGTTTGTAACCCTACGTAGTTTTGTCGATGGGTAATGAGTTGCTCTGCAAAAATTTCTTTTAGGGACGGGTTTTCGGCATGCGTCGCAAAGCTTGAGAGATTTTCCAATTCCTTGATGAGGCCAATAAGCGACTCGTTCCATACTTTGATGTCTCCAACGGTTAGTTTCATCAGCTCCCCCTCTTGAGTCTGGTTTTCCCAATGGACCGCTATATCATCCACGGTCGCAATCGACACCGGGGCTACCTCAGTAAGATCCCTCTGGTCATCGCGACTTGCCCCTAAAGGAATCCGCCACGAAAAGACTCGTCGATAATCCGAGATAACGGCATGACCTCGATACCGGATTGACTTAATGCCTCACGAAGTTCGGCGACTAATGTGGCGGCACCCGGGGTATCCCCATGAACACAAATGGTGTGGACCGGTACTGCTAATAAGCTTCCATCCATCGTGACCACTTCGCCGGTCTTCACCATTTGAATAGCCCGTTCAACAACCCGAGAGTGATCGGTGATGACAGATCCCGCGATCTTGCGAGACACCAAAGTCCCATCGGCGTTATATTCCCGATCAGCATACACTTCATAAGCCACCCGCATATTTTGTGCGTGCGCCGCCCGCGCTAATTCTCCCCCGTAGGCCACGACAATGAGATCCGGGTCAAAATCTCGAATCCCCGCCACGATAGCATCCGCCAAGACCCGATTCTCCATCGCTAAATTATTTAACTGTCCATGCGGCTTCACGTGCTGGAGTGCGACGCCATAGCGCCGACAAAATCCGGATAGCGCCCCAATCTGATACAGGACATCGGTACGGACTTCCGTAGGCGAGGCGTCGATATTGCGACGTCCAAATCCGACCAGATCGGCAAACCCCGGATGAGCCCCCACGCCGACCCCCAGTTGTTTGGCCCGTTCCACGGTCTCGGCCATGATGCGAGGGTCCCCGCCATGAAACCCACACGCAATGTTGGCCGAGGAGATGTAAGGCAACACCGCTGCATCGTCCCCCATTTGCCACGGCCCAAAACTCTCACCCATGTCACAATTCAGATCCACCTGGTGTGCCACTTTGGTGCCCCTTTCTCTTCATGTTATCTCTCGAACGGTCCGATTCTCGCCTTATCCGGGTTTCACCAGTTCGGCCTGTAACATCATTTCCTGCTGACGGAGCAGTGCTCGCGCCGTCTCCTCGTCCGTTGGCACGAACGACACCCCGCTCCCGAGACTCAACTGGGCTAACACCGGCCAATCTGCCATAATCACATGGGCCACGGTAGGATACCCTCCAATACTGCCACGAGATTTCATGAGGATCAGGAGTTCACCGCTGGGCGTCACCTCGACGGAACCCATCGCGATGGCTTCGGACGTGTGATCACCGGCCATTGGTTGGCTCCAAATGTGT
>JAKADJ010000167.1 GCA_021820645.1 Bacillota bacterium | reverse complement strand
AGGTTGGGGTGTCGGCGGCATTGAAGCCGAAGCCAATATGCTGGGTCAGCCTTTGTATTTCGTAACTCCGGAAGTCGTTGGGATGCGTCTCACAGGGAAATTACCGGTCGGATCGACGGCGACAGATCTTGCCTTAACCGTCACCCAACTACTGCGTAAAAAAGGCGTGGTCGGGAAATTCGTCGAGTTTTATGGGTCGGGCGTAAGCCAAATGAGTCTCGCCGATCGCGCCACGGTAGCGAACATGGCGCCTGAATATGGTGCCACCATGGGGTTTTTCCCAGTAGATGATGAAACCCTGAGGTATCTGCGGCAAACCTCGCGGTCAGAAGAGCATGTACGCCTGGTGGAGTGGTATTGTAAGACCCAAGGCTTATTCAGGACCGATCATTCTCCCGAACCAGTCTTTTCCGATGGATTGGAGCTTGACCTAGGAACGGTCGAACCTAGTCTGGCTGGCCCGAAACGCCCCCAAGATCGGGTCGCATTGTCCGCTATGCAACCAACCTTCCATGCATCGCTCAAGGCTCCCGTTGCCGAACGTGGATTTGGCCTGAACGCCGAAGCCCTAGGTCGATCGGCAACTATCACCATGGAAAAGACCACCACTTTACGCCAAGGTGCGGTAGTAATTGCGGCCATTACCAGTTGCACCAATACCTCAAATCCCAGCGTTATGATTGGTGCCGGGCTTATTGCCCAAAGGGCTGTGGCTCGAGGACTCAAGCCCGAACCCTATGTAAAGACCAGCCTAGCACCCGGTTCCCGAGTAGTCACGGCCTATTTAGAGAAAGCTGGACTCTTAGAACCGTTGGCCGAGCTTGGATTTAACGTGGTGGGGTATGGCTGTACGACCTGCATTGGCAATAGCGGCCCGCTGCCAGAAGCCGTCTCCGATGCAATTAGCCAGGAAGATTTGACGGTGGCTGCCGTCCTATCGGGTAATCGTAACTTCGAGGGCCGGATCCACCCACTGGTGAAAGCCAACTACCTGGCCTCGCCACCCCTTGTGGTCGCCTACGCTCTCGCGGGAACCGTTGACATTGACCTCGAAAAAGACCCATTGGGTAAAGACCGAGATGGCCACCCCGTTTATCTTAAGGATTTGTGGCCATCCGCCGAAGAAATCCAAAGCACCATGACGTCCGCCCTCACGCCGGATTTATTCGCCGACGAATACGCCACGGTATTTTCTGACAATAAGCTCTGGAACGATCTTCCGGTGCCGCAAGGAGAGCTTTATCTATGGGATAAAGCATCCACTTACATTCAAGAGCCGCCATTCTTCCTCAATTCCCGGGGACCTGCCGCGACCACCTCGATTGACCATGGCAGAATTTTGCTGCTGCTTGGTGATTCGGTCACGACGGACCACATCTCGCCAGCCGGGAGTATCGCGAGCTCGAGCCCGGCCGCCCGCTACTTGCGCGAGCATGGCATTGAGCCCAAGGACTTTAATTCCTACGGATCGCGTCGCGGAAATCACGAAGTCATGATGCGAGGCACATTCGCCAATATCCGGATTAGAAACCAGATGCTTGACGGCAAGGAAGGGGGGTACACCTACCACTATCCCGACAAGGTTGAATCCTCAGTGTACGAGACCGCGATGCGCTATCAGGCGGAACATGTGCCCCTAGTAATCATGGCCGGCAAGGAATATGGGACCGGAAGTTCTCGAGACTGGGCCGCCAAGGGCACCGCACTACTCGGCGTCAAGGCAGTCATCGCCGAGAGCTTTGAACGCATTCACCGCTCCAACCTGGTCGGTATGGGTGTGCTTCCTCTGCAATTTACAGAGGGAGACGGATGGCATCAGCACAATCTGGTCGGTAACGAGATTGTGGACATTAGTATCCCCACCGACATTCAGCCAGGCCAAGAGCTAACGGTGACGGTAACGCGACCCGACGGCCGATCTGAACGCTTCCCCGTACTCGCTCGGTTGGATACGCCCATTGACGTCGACTATTACCATAACGGTGGCATTCTACAAACCGTACTGAATGCAATGGCGTAGTGTGTATAAGACAGCAGCCCCGATCCCAATGGGACGGGGCTGCTTTGATCTATCAAATGCGACGGTTGGCGTGCTCATTGGACTCGCGTCAATAGTCCAATACGGGTACCTTTCTCGGTGGTTTTTTGTGCTCTAGTTCAATACCAATACGGGATGTGAACAGCTTTCAGTGCCTCCCGCAGAAAAGCGTGGAATACCACTCCGACTACCGCTGTACACCCCCAAAAGCCTATGAGGTCAACCAGGAAATGCTGGCTGACCTCATAATACGAACACCCCTGAATATGCCCCATCAATATCGACAAGTACTCGGTCTAAGTGAGGTGCCGTCATCGCTTTGTTGGCTCCCCGGCCAGACCCTATGGGAACAATCAGCCATACGAGAGACACCAATGCGCCCCAGAGCAGCCCCTCTTTGACACGGGCCTCCTGACCTATAGTGGTCCCAGAAAACTAGACAATCTAGGAGGCTCTCCAGTGTTACACGGGATCTCATGGGTTCCTCTCCTCGATCTCACAATAATAATCGGGGAATATGTGATACATAAATTCCCCGATTATTAATTCATGAGGGTTAGACCCACCCCTATGGTTGAGACTTCTCCACCGGAATTAGCACTTCGAGTATCCGCAGGAACTACAATGTTGGCAACCTTCCTCGTAGATCAGAGTAGGCGCATCACACTGTGGGCAGAGGTCCATATGTTGCGAGCGAGGACGCAACGATGAGGGCTTGGATTCCAGTGACCCAGATAACGTTGCCGCTGCTTCGTTATTGTCGCGACGGATGTAACTTTCCAATAATTGCCCAATCCCGTCTACGACACTCAATACGCGACCCGGGCCAAACCCCATTTGGTTAGCGCCTCCAATGCCCTTTAACTGCTCAGCAACCAACTCGAGCCGACGCCTGGCACTCACATCGCCATGCGATCGAAGATAAAGACTAATCACGCGTCCTAGTGATTCCATGAACGACTGCACCTCGGATCCCGCTCGTCCCAGGAGCATAAACACCTCAAACGGATCCCCATCCACTTCATTAATGACAACCCGAGCCGTACCGGCTGGCGTTTCCTTGCGGAACGTGTGGCCATTGACCGTTGATGGCACCGGATACACTTCCACCAATGGGGCTAAAGGTTTTTGAGGAAGGACAGGCGCGTCGTTCTCTCCACTCGACAGGTGCAGTACCTGTTCGCTACGACTTTGGTCTCGATATATGGTGACGCCTTTGCAACCCAAGTCATAGGCCAATTCGTATAGTTTGGCGGTATCTTCCACCGTATAATCGCTGGGTGCATTAGCCGTTTTCGAAATACTTGAATCCGTCCAGCGTTGGATTGCCGCCTGCACATGCACGTGTTCTTCTGGAGTCAGGTCCATGGCCCCGACGAAATAACTCGGGAGTTCCTGGCCAGGGTGCGCATCGCGCCATTCTTGGGCTACGGGCACATATTGCTCGTCAAAACCTAAGCGGGATTGCCGGAAATAGGTCAGGGCATAAAATGGTTCGATTCCGGTGCTGGTTCCTACCATCGTCCCCACGGTCCCAGTTGGCGCTTGTGTCAAGATGGTCACGTTACGGGTCCCATGTCGGCGAATTTTATCGCGCACAGATTCCGGCATTCTTTGCATGAACCCACTTTGCAGATATTTCTCAGCGTCAAAGGCTGGGAAGGCTCCCTTTTCTTGCGCCAACTCCACATCATAGGCATACGCTTCGATCGCGATAAACTCGTAAATTTTGTCGATGAAGGTAATCGCCTCCGGGCTACCATAGCGGAGGCCCATCCGAATCAATAGCTCACCAAGGCCCATTGTGCCTAGCCCGATTCTCCGTTCATTTTGCTGGTTTTCCCGATTTTGTTCAAAAAAGTAGGGGGTGGCGTCCACAATGTCATCCAGAAACCGTGTCCCCATCCGCACCGTGACCCTCAACGCATTCCAGTCTACATCGGATGCGATCGGATCATAAAAGGCGGCTAAATTTATGTGTCCTAGAGTACAGACACCCCACGCAGGCAACGGCTGTTCCGCACACGGATTGGTGCTAATCAACGGGTTAAAGTACCAACTGTTGGAATCCTTTTCGTGGCGTTGGTCGAACACAATCCCGGGTTCCGCGGCTTGCCATGCACCTTGCACAATTTCATGCCAAACTGAGCGCGCTTTCACCGTCTCATAGACGATAACCGCTTTCCCCTGCGCTTTCCAAGTCTCAAGATTACCGTCCCATAGCGTGTCATATTCGGGATCACTCGTATCAGGAAACACTAACTGCCAATCACCATCGACTTTTACGGCCGCCATAAAATCATCCGAGATACGCACACTGATATTGGCGTTTTCCACCATACCTGGCGTTTTTTTGACGTCGATGAACCGCCACAAATCCGGATGCCAGTCCTCAATTTGCAACATCAAAGCGCCACGACGAGAGCCTCCCTGCTCGACTAACCCTGTGGCTCTCGAGTATAAATCCATCCAGGATACAGCACCCGAGGATCGCCCATTAACGCCGCGAACGGCCGCTCGAGCTGGTCGTAGAGACGACACATTGATGCCAACCCCGCCACCCCGACTCATGATTTCGATCATTTGCCCCAGCGTCTCCACAATGCCTTCACGGCTATCACGGGGACTCGGGATGACATAGCAATTGAAATAGGTCAATTGTTGGTCGGTGCCTGCCCCAGCCCAAATCCGTCCGCCGGGCACAAAGTGGAGGGCGGCGATTTCCCTTGCGAAACTGGCCTCAATATCCTCCCGAACTTCGGGCGCTTCGACACTCGCCACGCCTCTTGCAATCCGCCTCGACACTTCATTAATCGTCGTCTCGGTCGGTCGATCGCACTCCACCACGCGGCGTTCGATAATTTCGCCCTTTTGAGGCCCGGTAATGAGTTCAATGGACAGATAATCTTCAGGTAAAAGGGCACGCACTACACCAATATCCTTTTTAGGCCATTTAGGGTGAGGTTCAACCAATGCGATAACCAAATCGTCAATTTCGAAGCGCCGTCCAGCATCCTTGACCGTGTAACGGTCAAGGAAAATTTTCCAACTCAGTTCCGAGCTAAATCCCGTATTAAGCTCCATAAATCCTCCTTCATTTGCTTCACGATAGGACCCACCTATTCACTATTTACGCGTGAATTGAATGAGCCGTTCGAGTTCCTGGCGAAACCCTTCGATATCGGTGAACTGCCGGTAGACCGAGGCAAACCGCACATAAGCCACCTCGTCCATTTGCCGCAGTCGGTCCATAACCAGCTCCCCAATTTGGCGGGTAGAAATTTCACTGGGATGCCCATCTCGCAGCGTGCGTTCGATGTCATCAACTACGCGTTCCACATCGTCAAGCGCAATCGGTCGTTTTTCACATGCGGTAAGAATGCCCCGAAGAATTTTACCCCGGTCAAAAGCCTCTCGTTGCCCATCTTTTTTTACTATCCATAGCGGGACGTCCTCAACTCGTTCATATGATGTAAACCGCTGATGACACGCTAAGCATTCGCGCCGACGACGGATCTCTTGTCCATCATGGGCCGGTCGCGAATCTAAGACTTTGCTATCTGGATATTGGCAAAATGGACATCGCATGGATAAATCCCCCATCATCTTGTGCAATGATAATTATAACCCACTACATCTAGATGTCCATAAACAACGAGCTTTTCAAAGGCTGATATTTTTTGGCTGGTTCTCACTCAACCAAAGCGAATTGCAAGGATACGAATTCTCGTGAAAATAATGTCGAATCGTGTCGGTGAAATAGATCCGTTGGCCCGGGCCGG
>JAKADJ010000166.1 GCA_021820645.1 Bacillota bacterium | reverse complement strand
GGATTGTGCCTCCGGGCCTAGCTATTGCTCTGGTCGGGTTAAGTTTGGCATTAATCAATTTTGGCGTGGACCAGGTCTCCAACCCGCGGTTACGGGTGCATCGCGTTAAAGCCATGGATTCAGGAGCGACACGATGATGAATAATGTTGCGCTGTCGGTTACCAATCTTGACGTGGGGTATCGGACGTCACGTGGTGTGGTGCCCGCGCTTCGCGATGTCTCTTTGGACCTCTATCATGATGAGATTCTGGGGTTGGTCGGTGAATCGGGAAGCGGCAAATCGACCTTAGCCCAAACGATGATGCGGCTCATCCAGCCAGATGTCCTAAAAATCTCAGGTCAAGTGCACGTTGGTGAGCACGATCTCTATGCCTTATCTGTAGAGCAGTTGCGAGAGGTTCGATGGAACCGGATAGCGATGGTGTTTCAAAGTTCGATGAATGCTTTAAATCCTGTACTATCCATCCAAGCGCATTTTACCGATACCTTCTTAGCACATCGGCCGGGAATGAGCTTGCCGGAGATTCGAGAACGGACGGCATTTTTGCTCCAACAGGTGCGACTAAAGCGGGATGTTGCTGAGAACTATCCGCATGAACTCTCCGGAGGAATGCGGCAACGCGTGGTGATTGCCCTCGCGTTGGCCTTGGATCCTGCCATTCTCATTATGGATGAGCCCACCACGGCTCTGGACGTTGTCGTGCAACGGTCAATCCTGACCGAGATTCGCGAAATTCAACGAAACCGACAATTGGCAGTTTTGTTGATTAGTCATGATTTTAGTTTGGTAGCAAGCCTAGCGCATCGAATTGCGGTAATGTACGCCGGACAACTACTGGAAATCACCGACGCGAATATGAAGGCTGAGGATGCGCGGATGCATCATCCCTATACCGAAGGCTTGATCGCGGCGATCCCGCAATTACTGGGCGATCGCGTGCAGATCGCAGGCATCCCGGGTGAACCACCGGATATGCTGCGGTTAGGGGATGGGTGCCCGTTTTACGAACGGTGCCCCAAACACATTGCCCGGTGTCGATCAAACCCGCTGCCCTCGCGATCAGGGCGGACCTACATTCGATGTCACGTGGTTAGTGAGGGGGGAATCACTCATGGACAAGGACAATAAGCTGGTGCTGGAAGCGGATTGTGTCACTGTGCGCTTTAAGCGACGGAGACAGCCCGACATCTTGCCCGTACGATCGGTGAGCATGACCATTGCGGAACGGGAGACCTTGGCTTTGGTGGGAGAATCGGGTAGTGGTAAAACCACAGTGGGTCGGACTCTTGTTAGGCTTTTACGACCGGCCGAGGGTTCCCTTTATTTTCACGGTCGCAATGTAACAAAAATTACTGGTGACGCCTTACGTCAGTATCATGGTCAGGCCCAGCTTATTTTTCAAGATCCGTTTGCATCGCTCAATCCGTTTCACACCGTGGGATATCAGCTGAAACGTCCCTTAAGGAAGCTGCGCCGCATGTCGGAGTTAGAGGCGAGGCGCGTCGTTCCTGAGTTATTAACCCAAGTCGGGCTGTCGCCGACTAGCTATCAAGAAAAGTATCCCCACGAACTTTCTGGGGGGCAACGCCAGCGGATCGCGATAGCTCGGGCACTGGCTGGTAATCCCACGCTAGTTGTGGCAGACGAGCCGGTATCGATGCTGGATGTATCTCTCCGCGCCGAAATTTTGACATTGCTGGAATCTTTGCAACAACAACGAAATCTCTCCTATCTTTACATCACGCACGACCTAGCCTCCGCGCGGTATTTAGCACATCGGATTGCAGTGATGTATGGCGGCACTATTATCGAAGTGGCAGCGGCAGAGAATCTGGTTCGTGCTCCGGCTCATCCTTACACGCATTTGTTACTGGCTGCCTCCCTTGGCGCCATAACCAATACTTTGCCGGAAACCCAATCGGGCTCACCGAACCTATCAGTGAATCGGGTGGGGTGCCCATTTGCTCCGCGTTGTCCGCAAGTCATGGATCGATGCCATCGAGAAACTCCCCCGTTAGTGAGCGTGGAACCTGACCACAAATCCGCCTGTTTTCTTCACCTGGACCCAGCATGAATAACAGGCTGAGACGCCAGTCTCCTCGCTTGGTTGGGAATCTCATATGATACCGCGCCTCATATGTCCCCGCTCGGCATCGAGGAGAGAGATACGAGGTACCTCTACCCTACCGCAAAGCCGCCCGATAAAAGGCCTGGGTCCCATAAGTTTTGGAAATCGCCCGGGTGAAGGCTGTAATGGTGTTAAAATGTCCCGACATTTGAAGCAAGGCGCTGCTTACCGCGTATTGCTGTCGGTCGATCCGCATCACGATGCCCTGGTACGGGTAAGCCGATAAGAGCGGCGGAATCGGATGAGGGAGTTGTTGTATCATCATCGGAATGCGCCCCTGGCGTGGAGTGCTGAAGGAATAGGTGTTCCGACCAATTTTAACGGTACCGATGAATTCGTTGGTTTGAAACACGCCTCGATACAGGTGGCCGTTGATGGTAACTGGGATCTGAACAGCAACTGGGGTGGTTGATCCATAGATTTTACCTTCATAGTGCCGGTGGACAGAATAGGGAACGCTAATCCAAACCATGTAGGCCACAACCAGGACTAAGAGCGCCCACAAGCTACGTATTCTCCAGCGGCGAAATTGCATTTGCTTCTCATCCTTCCCGACTGACGCGATTCGGTTTTAGTGCCGGACATTGGGCCGTTAACCCTCCGCTCCCCAATGTTGCCGACTCCTGGGTTGACGAATCTTAGCTACGTACCGCTTGCGGAAAGAAGTGGAGCTGACGAGTCGAAAGCACCTTAAATGCCTCCACATATCCATTGGAATCCGGATCATAATGCTCATGGTAAAGGCGTTCCGCCTCACCGGTGAGATAGGTGGATAGCAAGGGCCAGTCCGGCGTGTCAAATTGAGAGACGTGGGCTTGCATGGCTCTTAGTTTATCTTCCCAGGTGGCAGTGACATCAATGAATCGATTCGGATAGGCCGTCCCATAAAAGGCTATTTGTGGGACCGAGTAAGGGGGATGCTCCGTAGCAAGCAAAAGAGCATTGTCGGCGTACACGGTGGCAGCGGTAGACGTAGCACGCCCGGTCTTGACGTGATCGGGATGTGCTGCATATGGAGTACAGGGGTCAATGGTCATTACCAGGTCGGGACGATATTGACGAATTAGCGGGACGAGCTCCATCACTAAGTCGCGTTCGGTCCAAGATCCCCCATCGGGAAACCCCAGATTGTGGCTAGCAGTTATGGCCAACAATCGGTTAGCCGCGTAACGTTCTTGCTGACGGATCCGGATGGTCTCCTCGCGAGATAGCGCCTTTGGAATACCACCGGCCCCACCATCGGTCACTGTGACATAGATAACAGGGATGTCCCGGTTGGTGAGGAGCTTTATGGTGGCGCCCGCACCTACTTCGTTGTCGTCGGGGTGGGGCTCGACCACTAATACCGACTCGACCTCAAGGAGGTCAGGTAGTCCGAGCATCTTTTGGAGTGGCAGTGTCTGCATCGACAGTCCTCCTGACATTGATTTTATTATAGTTCGTTGACCGGCCCCTCGGAACCGGGTGGGCTCGCAAGGATCGGCGTCTTAATGACGCGTCTATATTTTCCTAAAAAGAGCACGGCCACACCCATCAAGACCACCGGAAGTGCGCCCGCCACGATGCGAAGACCCATCACGGCGCTCGGGGGCTCTACCACTACATGTGAGTTATAGCCGCTCAGGGAAAAGTACAGCGCCATGATGAGGTAGTTGACCGAGAGGCCGATCCGAATGATAAAGCCGTTAATGCCAAGATACATGCCTTCGCGTCGACGCCCGGTCCGGGTGGCATCGTAATCAATCACGTTGGCCAACAAAATGTTGATGAGCACCAGGAACCCAGATACCGCCACGCCCAAGACCAGTCCATTGATTATGAGCATCAGCGCCGAATGGTCAATAAGGAAACCCAACATGGCCACGGCGTACCAGATTGCGCTAATGATGGTGGACCGGGTGGCCCCAATTCGGATCGTGACCCGTGCCCATATAAATGCAACCGGTAGCGCGACAATGAACACCCCACCAAGAAACAGGGAATTGTCGGTAGGGGATACGGGCACCACAAACTGGGTATAAAAGGACGACACCGTAGTAAAGAGGGTGGTGCTGAGCTGAATTAAGAAACTGGCCACGACGTAGAACACAAAGGCGCGATTGCGAAACGTTTCTACGAAGGCCTGCCGAAACGGAAATGCAACATCCGCCCGATACTGGGGATCTTCGTGGGACCCTAACAGGGATAGGTAAATGGTGACGACGCCAATGGCTGCAAACAAGAGCGCCATTAAGGGCCACCCGAGGGTTTGCCCTAAAGACTTCGAGAGAGCTACTCCAATCAATAACCCCACGATACCAAAGACTTGCATGAGGGCGGCCACTTGAGCGCGAAGTTTGGTCTCTTGGAACATTTCCGGGAAGAGGCTCCCGATATTGAGTGCGTTAAACGTAAAAGCGGCATCGAATAATAAGGTGAGCACTAAGAAATAGGTGAGTAAGGCGCCTCCGTGCAGAGCCGGAGGAGAAAATAGGAAGAAAAAGGCGAGCCCAAATGGCAAACCAGAGGCAGCAATATAAGGGATTCGCCGCCCCCAACGAGTTTGGGTGCGATCGCTGACGTATCCTGCGAATAAATTCAAAAAGGCGTTGACAAAGCCAAACACAATCATCGCGATTGACAGCATGACACCCGATACGTGCATTTCGGAGACATAGAAAAAGACCGCCACGGTGTTAAAGGCGTACCACAACACATTGATACCTAACTGATTCGCACTGTAAAAAATACGTTTAGAGCGGGGTACTATCGATGGAGGATTCATTGCCGTCCTTCTTTCAAGTTAGGGAGTGGTGCCGTTTAGGTTATTTCGCGGTTTTGTCGGGATTTCCTGCACGGCCCAGAACATTCTGGGAAGCCGACCCATCGGGATGTATCACCCAGCAGCCGCAAGTAGGTTCTTGATGATCTACGCGTGGCTGCTGGGCCATGGGCCGATTCTCATTATTCTAGGGCCCCCTCCGTGACGTGTCATTGGGGAGGGGGCCCATGAATCTGCCCGGCTCTATTTCAAATCCCTCTCCCCGATAATTTACCTCTTCGGGTCCAGATCGGCGCGTAACTGGTCTAAAATCTCGACGTTTTCGACACCGCTTAGGTCACCGAGCATGGCTTCACCCAGCAAGAGATCCCTTAGGAGCCGGCGCACAATTTTCCCCGAACGCGTCTTAGGCAAGTTATCGACCGACCAGATCTGAGCGGGGCGCGCGATGCTGCCGATTTGCTCCACGATCGCGTCGGTCACGGCGGTCTCGAGCTCCGATTGGGTCAATGGCACGCGCGTTGTGACGATGACGACAGGCACTTCGCCCTTGATGTCATCGGGCAGGCCGATTACGGCCGCTTCAGCAATTTCGGGTACTTGAAGCACGGCACTCTCCATTTCCATGGTGGACAGTCGATGGGCCGCGACATTAATAACATCGTCCATACGCCCGAGCACCCAGATATGTCCGTCATGGTCTACCAAGGCCGCATCGTGCGTCGCATACCAATCGGGATGACCCGGGATCGAAAAATAGGCCGCGCGGTACCGATCGGGATCACCCGAGATGGTTCGAGCTAACGTCGGAAAGGGCTTGGTGATCACCAGTTGGCAGACTTGTCCCGCTTCAAGGGGTATCCCTTGATCGTCGACCACGGCGTAGGCGTGACCGGGAAGCGCCATGCCACAGGAACCGGGTTTGGCCGGT
>JAKADJ010000165.1 GCA_021820645.1 Bacillota bacterium | reverse complement strand
AAAAAGGTGTTCGATAAACACCAGTATTCGATGTGATGCAGACCTTCAAGGTCATCTGACCTGCAGAACGACGGTCTTAACGTCTTGTCGCCCATGCTGTCGCAAAGGCCATGCATTGGCATTTATCGGGAAATTTCTGTAGTCTTTCGCCGCGGCACTTGCTCTACAGAGCGGCTAGAGGTAATGTTGCGAGTAGATTTGGTCGGCCTTAAGCGGTATTCCCTTGCATCGGCTGACGGTACTTTCTGGAAAGCGGTGATGCCGTGTGTTTGCTTCCATTCCTCTAAGTGAGCTGGTGAGTCGACCGCTCGAAGAGCATGCGAACAAGGTGTTAATGGTGTTAGCGGAGTTCCTTCGCATCAACACCCTCTTCGTCGCAGTGAACGATGGCACGACCAATGTGATTATTGCTAGTCGGAATCAAAGCACAATTCTTGTGGAGCCCGGGCATGCACCGCTGGCGGAGGCATACTGTCGGGTTGTTGTCGAGGATCGCCAATACGTTGAAATTCCCGACACCACTCACAACCGGCGGACGACCAATTTGCCCCCGACGCACCGACTCGGACCAACGACGTTCTTTGGCGTTCCTCTGGTTTTGCGCGACGGGCGCGTCGTCGGGACCTTATGTGGCATGGATACTGCGGGAGTGCGGGTCACATCACAGCAACGGATGTTGCTGGACACTATGGCGGAGTTCCTAGGATTCGTGTTTGAACTGGAATGGCAGTCATACGCCGATGCCCTAACGGGACTTGGGAACCGTCGTTATATGGACTGGTTTTTGAACGAGGATTCGGTGGCAACAGAGACCAAGAGCGTCGTATTCTGTGATATGGATAATCTTAAGCCGATCAATGAGATGTGGGGTCACGCCGCAGGGGATCAAGCGATTCGATTGTTGGCCGACCAGTTGGAGCAGGTGTTCGGGAAGCACGGGTTGGTGTGCCGATCCGGTGGCGACGAGTTCGTGGTTCTCTTGCCCGGAACTCCCGGTCGGGATGCCTACGTCATGGCGCAGCAGGTTCACGAGGCGCTCCATCGAATGGTGTTGTCCGGAGCAGAAAACACCCCGGTGAGTATCACAATGGGCGTGGCGTCGACCGCCGATTCTGCCGTTGGATGGCGTGATGTCGTGCGTCGAGCGGACGCTGTGCTACTCGAGACGAAGCATGCGGACAAGGGGACCGTCGTATGGACCGTCATCTGATGTTATCAGCCGTCTGAGAGGCCTTACGGGATTCTACTGCAATTGGAGTTTCGGCAATGGCTGTGCTATTTGTCGACTTTTCGGCATTGAGAGCAAGTCCAAGAACATGCTCAACGATGCGCATCCACTTCGCTTTCCTCTTTGCAAAGTCTCCAAGCACACGTTGTGTTCTCGTCAGGGCTATTTTTGTCTAATGACAGCTTAGCCTGCCGGTATGCCAACCCCTAGTCCTTTCCGTAATATTTTGTCTATTAGATCGAATAAATTTCCGTTTTTGATATGCAGAGTCTAAGTTTTAACCCCCGTTGGGGCACCTCGTGGCTGGCGAGCTATGCTATTTCACTATTTCATAGAATGCGAATAGCCGTGATAGCTCCTTTTTGATATAGACTACTCCCCGAGATGGGCGTTGCTCCCTGACATGACCTGTCGGTCACTGTACGCAAAGACACACGATAATCCCTGGCCGTCAAATAGACCAGCGTTATGTTCCCCGAACCGTCGGGACCGAGGGGCTGATGCGTGCCAATACGCGTCTTCGGGCCACCACCGGCGCGCAACCTGGTGGTCCCGCATTCGCCGGTGCATTAATCCAGGCCTTGCCGGCTCCAGTGGCACTACCCAAAAGGGGTTAATTCATTTGGGCATAGGCTTGGCTGAAATGGCTGCCACTAGGCCATGGTCATCGGCTAAGGCGATTGGGATGATTCCGCCGCAATAATCCCACACGCTCCGTCGCAAGAGGGGCGTGTAGCCGTGAGACGGTAAGTATGGCATTAGCGAAGGGGCTGGTGCTCGCGGGAATATTGTTGGCCGCTAACGCTATTTGTCATCACTTCGGCTCACACAGCTGTCGTCAGATCCAGAGTTCGGGAGCATGGAATGCCATCACGGGCCCGCCAAAATTGAGGGCGCCTTCTCCGTCACGTGGTGCCAGAGATCGTTGACCGGGGAGTGCACCAAGGCTCGTTCGCTCGTCACCGCATACACTGCCCGAGGCGGAATGGAAGATCCCAAACGGACCGGAATCTCCACTAATTGCCCTTGCCTAAGCTCGGCGTCTGCGAGCGCCCGAGGCATCCAGCCCACATAATTCCCCGACAACAGCATGGCGATTAAAAGTGGAGCCTGGTCGACTTGCACAGCCGGCATCCATCCCTCTAATTCTCGTTGGAACCATCCACTTAAGGGATCCCCCCAATTGAGATAGGCAAGAGGCAGCTGTTTTAAGTCACTCGCGTCAAGTACCCGGGTCCCGGCCAATTGCGGAACACACAAGAACACCAGATCTTGTTGAGCTAACAACTTCGACAGTATCCCATGCTCCCCCGACGGAAAATAGGTAATGGCCACGTCGATCCCCCCATCCCGAACTCCAGCGAGTAGCTCTCCCGAATGTCCTGTGAGTAGTCGCCAGCTAATCTCCGGGTGATTCTTGGTCCAAGAGCTTAAGAGCGGGAGAATCCCCGATGACCATTGAGAATGAACCGAGCCCATCACCACATGCCGGCTAAAGCCCCGAGCATCCACGACCTCGCGCATCCTCTCAAAGAGGATGGATGCTCTCCCAAATAGATCCACTAGCTGTTTGCCCTCAACCGTGAGCACGAGGCGGCGAGTAGTACGCTCCCAAATGGACACGCCAAGCTCTGCTTCGATTTGGCGAATACGTGCCGTAACCGTGGACTGCGTCACATTGAGCTCCTCGGCTGCCCGTGTAAACGATCCGGCCCGTTCCACGGCGAGTACAGTGAGAATGTGATCATGGTTCATATTTATCGTCATCCTTAATTAATTAGCCTAATTTATCTCATTTTACTTGACTGTGTGTGCCCTATACAATAGCAGAGACGGGAATCCTTTTAAGGAGCAACGCGCCATGCAACCCCAATCGCTTCGTGCTTTCTATTTCGGCTTAGCACTTATCTATGGTGCCGGCACCCTTTGGACCACCCTGTTGCTTTGGCAAGTGGTCATCCTCACCCACTCCAGTCTATTCGTGGCTATTGCGGCCGGATCCAGCGTGGCCCCCGCCATTCTTGTAGGCGTGGCCGGACCGGATTGGGGATTCGGAGGACGAATGGGTCTCTGGCTCTTGGTCACGGGCACGAGTCTAGCACTCCTCTCTCCCTGGCTCGTCCGGGTCCCAGCGTTGCTCATCACGATAGGACTTATCGAAGGGTGGATTAGTGCACGAGTCATTCCGAAGGCTCAGGCTTGGCTGATGTCTTATGTCACCCCGGTCCGCGTGGCAAATGCTTCGTCGAGATTTGAACTAGCATCGCGTGCGGGAATGGTGATGGGACCGCTCTTAGCAGGTGCGCTTATCACCACGGCAGGACCGCTGATGGCAATCTTGGCAACGGCTTCCCTCTTCTCGCTGTCGGGTGCACTGTGGTTTAGACTGGGTGACATCGACGCACCCCTTGCAATGCATAGAGCGCGCATCACTCCTTGGAAAGTCGTGTGGCGGGATGGCTTTCTAATGATGGCCTTGACGGTACGTGCCGGAGCTAACCTGCTTTGGCCCGCGTTCACCGTCGCCATTCCCCTCCTGATTCAGAGCCCTTGGCATGCCAAGGCCTTAGGCTATGGCACTATTCGGACAATCTGGGGGCTAAGCACCGTGCTCGGGGCCTGGCTCGTCGTTCCCAGGCTTTTAAAACACCTCAAAGCATCTTACTTTCTGTCCTGGATCATCACCGGACTAGCTTTTTGGCGCATTGGACTCTCCCCAAACCTTTCCACGGCCCTGATCTGGGTCACCGTTGGCGCGCTATCGAGCCCCATCGTGCACGTGGCGCTCGATAGCCACATTGGCATCCGGGTTGCCCGAGAGCAACAAAGCGGGGTGTTTGCCATCCAGCGCTCTATTATGGCGGTAGTGACCCTTATCGGGCTCGGCCTGGTTACCGGAGCCATTAGCCGATTCAAGCCCGGCCCGGCGCTGAGCGGCGCGGGAATCATCATGGCAAGCCTGTCCATTGCCCTATGGCTACTATGGACAATAGCCTCGCGAAAGAAACGCGGGACGACGTTAGAGACTTCGCAGCAACCCAATCGATAAGCCACCGCGATCAGACCAACACGCCTCGCGTATGATTATGGGCCGCTTGCCGGGGTGGCCCCTTGGTGCGACCGACTGGGTTCTCACTATAAGCCACCGACTATTATTATTTTTGCTACGACGACAATTGTCGCGCTCACCGTAACCGACGTCGCCGATAGTTCCCCTGTCCCTACCATCGGGCGGAAAACACCTCTGGAATGATCAGTACGTCTCGTACCAACTCTTGTTCCGGCAAAAGATATTCTTGGTTGAGCAACACCAAGCCCGGCGATCCCCAATCCCAAGTTTCGGCGACCCATGCGCTGCATGGGTCCCATACCACACATTATTCTATTTTAGGAACCTTCTGGGAGTCGGTCCGTACAATGGATCGAATCGTGATGTATTGGCACGACCTCATACTGAAGGAGATGACGAGACAATGGCTCTATTCGATGACAAATTTGCGCCGTACGTGCCTTTTGGCAGTCGTACCCTGTCTTCCGGGGCAAGTGGCACGGACGTCGCGGTGGTGCAGGCGGTCTATAACCTGATGCTGGTCTCTATGAACCCTCCCAATGGCCCCATGGGCCAGTCCATCAGCATTACCGGGCAATTTGATTCGAGCACGGTGGCCGCCGTGAAGAATATCCAAAGCTACTTTGGGATCACGGCAGACGGTGTGGTCGGAAGTGCTACGTACTTCCTGTTTGGCCAAGGTGTTGGTACCCACACCACATACGGCGGACCCGTTTATGGTAGCCGCCAGTTAAGCATGGGTAATTCCGGAGGTGATGTGACAATCCTCCAAAATCGTCTCAATTGCTTTCGCTATGCTTCCATGATTGGAGCGCCGGCTACCGGGACTTTCAACAGTCAGACCGCCGATGCGGTGCGCGCTTTTAAAGCGGACGCGGAGCAAAACGGCGATACCGGATTCCCCGACAACGCCATTGCAGGATTCGGGTTCTATGACGCGACTTGGATTTACACGTTTGCCGGAGGCCGTGCCATCTATACGGGCCGTAACGGATTCGACGTCGTGTTCTTACAGACCGTCCTTAAGGACCTTGGATACTATAGCTCACGCATCACAGGATATTATGATGCCGCGACGCGGGATTCTGTCATGGACTTTCAACGAGCTCAAGGGATCAGCGTGGATGGTGTGGTGGGACCGGTTACCTTCTATCGGATCGGCTTAAACAACTCCGAGGCCGCACCCAAACCGCTCAGTGTTGCCTGGCCGGAGGAAATCTCACCCAAGGTCTCGGTCTGCTGTGTGGCCCTGATCACTGAGACCTCCGATCTACACCCCTATGGGCAGGCGGCACACGTGATTAACGAACTGGAAGGCTTCGAAAGCTTGGACGTCGTCGCCAATTTCCTTCCCCCAGCGTCTCGTTACGGCAACTATAACCAATACGGGTTCGCCTTTTACGATGCCGAAACCGACACGAAGCTCGGATCCGAACCCATGGTTCGCGTCAGCGAATCTGTCGATCCAGGAGAATGGGCTGGCACCCACTCGCCAGGCGTAAAGTCCATCCCCTCGGTCAAAGTCGTCGTCTATCCGATGAA
>JAKADJ010000164.1 GCA_021820645.1 Bacillota bacterium | reverse complement strand
GGGTCGTAAGGTTGACCCTATAAGCGCTCGATAATTGTCGCCACTGCCATCCCCCAACCAATACACATCGTAATTAACCCGTAGCGGCCATGGGTTTCTTCCAAATGGTTAAGAGCGGTAAGAACCAATCGCCCTCCTGAGGCACCTAGGGGGTGGCCCAGCGCTATGGCTCCACCATGGGGATTCACCCGATCCCAATCGGGATGGTATTCCGAACCCCAGGCAAGCACCACCGACGCAAAAGCCTCGTTAATTTCGATGACATCTAGGTCGCTAAACCGAAGGCCTGCCTTGGCCAACACTTTAGCGGTGGCTGGAATGGGTCCGGTGAGCATGATAATGGGGTCAACCCCCACGACACTCATGGCGACAATTCGGGCCCGTGGACTCCAGTCATGAAGCCGCACGGCGGCCTCCGATGCCAGTAGCAATGCGGAAGACCCATCGGTAATTTGACTCGAGTTGGCGGCCGTGACCACTCCGTCAGGCTTAAAAACGGTTCGTAGGGTAGCCATCTTTTCCAGAGTCGTGTCGGCCCGGGGCCCTTCATCATGGAGCACCGTATTAGTACTGTCGTCGGCTTGGACCACGTCGATGGGGACAATCTCCCGAGCAAAAAAGCCTGACGTCGTGGAGGCCAGGGCCCGTTGGTGACTTTGGTAGGAAAAGGTGTCCAGTGCCTCGCGGTTTAGATGCCAGCGCTCGGCGATAAGTTCCGCCGATAGGCCCTGGGGGATAATGTTATATTGGCGCAGCAAATCGTCACTAAAGGTGGAGCCATCCGAGCCCATCGGGACACGAGACATGGATTCCACTCCGGCCGCGATGACGACATCGTGAACATTCGCCATAATGGCCTGCGCCGCTTGGTTTACCGTTTCGAGGCTCGATGCACACATCCGGTTGACCGTGACTCCCGGCACCTCCACCGGAAACCCCGCGATTAATGGCGCCAGCCGGCCAATGTTATATCCTTGTTCTCCAACCTGAGTGACGCACCCCAGACGGATGTCTTCGATTTCGTGTGGATCCAGGTTGCGACGTTGGACTAAAGCCTTCAACGTGTGGGCTGCCAGATCATCCGGACGCACCGAGGATAGTCCCCCCTGGCGACGGCCAAAAGGTGTACGGACTCCGTCAATGATATATGCCTCAGACATAGGGTAGCCTCCTTTAATTTTGCATTAACTAATCAAGGTTTGTAGTTTCAATGCCATGCTCATATCACCTGTTACCGTGAGCTTTCCACCCATGAAGGCACTCATTGGGTTGAGGCGTCCTGCGGCCAACTCTTTGAAATTATCGGCGGTCATGCTTATGCTTACTCCGGCTTGATCCGATTGACCTTCTACGACCGTGGCCCCATCGGCTGTAACGGCCACGCAGTAATTCGCGGCGTCATCGCCGGTCAATAAAAACTGATAGGTGCCATGTGCGTTGGCTAGGCTACTAGCGGGCTTGGCGGCCAATCGGTCACCAAGTTCTCTGAACACTTCATGGGTTGTCATTCAAAACCCTCCTTAAGGGATTTTTCTTGGGTTTAGTCCCATCACATGATGCGGGTCATCACCCTTTTTTGGATTTGTGAGGTCCCTTCATAAATGGACATGATTTTAGCATCACGAAACCACTTCTCTACGGGAAATTCGCGCATATACCCGTTTCCCCCAAGAATTTGCACCGCCTGGGTGGCGACCTCCATGGCCATATCACCACAATACGCCTTAGCCATCGAACCTTCCAAGCTACAGGATTGGCCTTGATCGGCCATCCATGCGGCTCGATATGCTAAGAGGCGGCCTGCTTCAATTTTCGTCAGCATATCTGCCAACGCGAATGAGATGGCCTGGTTGTGGAAAATCGGTTTGCCAAATTGAACCCGATCCTTCGCGTATTGTAACGCATATTCGTAAGCAGCTCGAGCCACTCCAACGCCGGCAATGGCAACACTGGGCCTCGAATGTTCGAGCATTTTCATGGCGCCGATAAAGGCCATGTTTTCCGGGCCGAGTCGATTTGCTTCGGGTACTCGCACGTTGTCAAAGTGAACTTCTGCAGTATGGCTGGCTCGGAGTCCGAGTTTTTTAAATTTCTTGCTTGAGCTAATGCCTGGTGTGTTACCGTCCATCACGAAAGCTGAAACTCCCCCATAACCCGCCGCTGGGTCCGTCTTGGCGAACACGACGTAGACGTCGGCAATACCACCATTGGTGATGAAGGTTTTAAGACCGTTGATGACATAATGGTCGTTGTCGCGGACCGCTTTGGTTGACATATTGACGACATCAGAGCCAGCTTCGGGCTCTGAGAGACACATCGCCCCGAGTCGGGGATGATCGGGATCGGTGAACAGTGGGAGCCAGCGTTGCTTTTGTTCTTCGGATCCCATCTCCAGTATGGGCAAAGACGCCAACCCTATGCCCCCCATTGCGGTGGCAATGCCAGCGCAACCCCAGAACAGCTCTTCGCTAACCACCAGACTGGTGACCAAGTTTGTAACGCCGCCCCCTCCGTAAAGCTCGGGGAGCGCATACGGCAAGAGCCCAATTTTAGCCGCTTTTTTGATGACGTCCCAAGGCATTTCTTCTTGTTCGTCGTAGTAGGCGGCCACCGGTCGAATTTCTTTGATGGCAAATCCGTGGGCCCATTCCTTGAGCTCGAGTTGTTCGGGAGTTAAGGCGAATTCCATCAGTGGGAACCTCCTTGGATATTGATTGCAGTCAGCATTATTTTACCACGTCAACTGTTTTGTGAACATAGCATTTTCTTTACTACCTAAAACAATAAAAATGCTAGATTAAAGGCCAAATACCTGCCTTTTGCCGACAGTATGAGTGGACTTGTCTTCCTTGGGGTGTTGAGAATAATAAGTATTCCACCATCCGACCTTATATGGCTGCAACGCCAGCATTATTCGACGTCACCTAGACCGGCGATAAAGACAAATTCCCGACCGGGGCGGTCGGGGGCTTCACGGACGTCCTCCAGCCGTAGCCCCGCCTGATGCAAGGACGCCGCAATTTCGTCCAGGGTCCGAAACCGCAAGGTCGAGTCTGACGTGAGGACTGCACCATCGCTTTGGAACACATACGTCCATCGAAACGTCACTAAGGAGTCTCGAACGTCGGTTACTTCGGCCCATCCCTGGACGCATTCCCCGTCGGCCAGCTCGATTTGGGTGTAGGTTCCCTCTCGGTTCCAAGCCCTCCAGGCCAGGCTGGAGGGGTTTCGTGTCTCGAACACTAAGTGTCCTCCGGGATTCAAGACGTCTCGGACCCGGAGTAGTGTCTCTAGCCACTCTTCGTCCGTCAAGTAGACTTGCGCCACGTTTGCGGTCATGGCTACGAGGTCGACCGTCACGGACGGCAGATCGCTGATCGTGCCACACACCCATTGCACCTTATCCGCCCAGGCTTTGGTTTGCGCAACCTCCAGCGACGCGGCTGCAGGTTCTAGCCCGATCACCGTGACCCCCGCTGCGGCTAGGCGACACGCAAAAGTGCCGGTACCACATCCCACATCCAGGACCGAGGCGACCCCAAACTCTTTAACCATCGCCTCGTAAGCGTCGAGGTCGCAACGGTTCGGATCGAGTGGATCATAGATTGCAGCCAGTCGGGGATTCTCGAAAATGGGGTCCGCCATGCCTTCATCTCCTTTTGGTTCCAATACGGGCCGTGGTTAGCCGATGAAACTAACGGGCAGCAAAGATCGCCAAAAAAATCGACACCGCATTTAACGTGGCGTGGGCGATAGTCGAAGGAACCAGGGACCGCGTCTTATGGTATAGGGCGTTTAAGAGGATTCCCGCTATGGTAAGGGGGAGTAGAAGCGTCAGATCCATATGCGCCAATCCGAAAAGGAACGCGGATCCTACCGATGCCACTGGATATGGCCAACGCCGTATGAAGCTTCCAAATACGATCCCTCGAAACAAAATTTCTTCGGTGACCGGCGCCACGAGCACCACGGCCGCGGCCACCAAAACCATGGCCACTATTGCGTGGACATTAAGTCCGGTTGCATAGACAAAAGGATTATTAGACTGCACCCGAACATGTCCGATATGACTCTCGGCGGCCACGACTAGGGACATGAGCAAGGATGCTCCGAAACCGGTTAGTAAGCCCAACCATACGTGTGTCCCAGTGATTTTAGGATAGTTACTCGTGAAGAACCCCGGATGCTGGCGTGTACCGCGCATCAGTACAAAGATGATTCCTATTTCGATGACTGGCGTCAATAGGTAGACGCCCACCAAGACTAATAAATGGCTACCAAGGTGCCCGGACACATGAACTTCGGTGGTCGATACGGCAATGGAAGCCAAAAAAAACAATATAACGGCCCAGATTCCATTTACCCATGATGGCTCGGTTGATCTTTGGTGGGGCGATAGATGTGTAGTGACGGACACGATGGCGCCGGTTGTCAGAGGCAGCAACCACTCGGTTATGCCAACGGATCTAGAAAAACCCCAAAGGATGACAAAACCAATCGCTGTGGCAAGAATTCCGGCCATCCAAGGTCTGCGCATCAGTGTGCCGAACAGGCCGAAGCAGCCGATCCACAGCACTCCGGCAACGAGCCGGACCAAAGGGTTATGGTAGGTGACTAGAAGCCATCCCGCACCGATTACAAAAACAAGACTCAACCACCACCCGTAAACATTGCGCACAGGCTATTAGCCTCTCTTTCTGGTATGGTACAATGCCTAATAATTGAATTGGAGGTCAACATGCGTAAACCCATGGCTGATCATAAACAGCATATCATTGATTTCATTCAACAATACGTGACCCGATATGGCTACCCCCCGTCGGTTCGCGAGATTGGCGCTGCGGTCGGCCTTAAGTCTACGGCTAGTGTGGCACGATACCTCAAACGGTTGGAGCAAGAGGGACGCATCACCCACCCGCCATTAAAACGCCGCGCCTGGTCCGTAACCGGCGAGACCCAGGAAATCGGGGCTGTGCCCGTCGTGGGAAAGATCACGGCCGGGCAGCCTATTCTGGCAGCTGAACAGATTGAAGAACGTTGGCGGCTACCGGCCACCTTATTTCATCCCGAAGCCGATTATCTGCTTCGGGTCATTGGAGACTCGATGATTGACGCTGGTATCCGAGAAGGCGACCTCGTTGCAGTGCAATCGACCACTTCCGCTCAAAATGGAGACATCGTGATTGCCCTCATTGGCGATGAGGCAACCGTGAAGTATCTTGACTTGTCGGATGCGCCAGCACGGCTGGTCCCTGCCAATCCTCGCTATGCGCCGATCGTGGACCCAACCATGACCGTGCTCGGCCGTGTAGTGGGCTTAATCCGTAGCTACTAGCGCCTCCAGTGCAGCTCGGGCGGCTTTCACCGTATGCCAACGACTAAGGCCGCCTTGTAGATATACCCAATAGGGTTCCCGCATAGGGGCGTCAGCGGACAGCTCCAAGGACGCCCCTGCGACAAATCCCCCGGCAGCCATAATGATGGGGTCAGCATAACCGGGCATACTCCACGGAACCGGCGTTGCCTGTGAGTCAATGGGCGAATGAGCTTGGATTTGGGCACAGAAGGTCTTGACCCGCTCTGCCGACCCTAAACGAATAGCCGTCACAATATCGTTCTTGTTGGCGGAAAGCGACTCGACCTCGTATCCCGCGTGCTGAAATAAAGCGGCTGCGTAAATTCCCCCCATGAGGGCTTCACCCACAATCATGGGCGCCATAAACCAGCCTTGGGCTAATAGTCTCTGGTAAGGACCGGTTGGTCCCACCTCGCCCCCAATGCCGGGCGCAAATAGTTGGTCGGCCACCCGATCACAAAGAGGCTTGGTGCCGGCCACGTAGGCCCCGGTCGGAGCAAGACCTCCGC
>JAKADJ010000004.1 GCA_021820645.1 Bacillota bacterium | reverse complement strand
GATATAGTTTTCAAGGACCGGGTCGCAGTCTCTCATCCCAACTCCGCGGTACCGACGGTAGTGCTCTTCCGTGGCCATTTCGGTGTCGGTGACTTGCGACAGCTTTGCTATCATAGCACCACAATACAATCTCGACAACCCCAAAACCGCATCAAATTTTTCTCCATACGCTATTGAAGAAAGTTCCAAATTTTCGGATCTTCGATTCCGAGTCTCCATAGCGCGATGCCACGCAGTTCATAGCCGCTAACCAACTTGATCTTACTTAGAAAAGATGCCGTATTCTCAAACCACACTGAATGGATTTGGCCATTTTGCACATACTCAAAATGGTTCGACGCGGAGTTCTGCCCGTATTGACTAGCCAAAGTCTTGGCCTGCCCGTAAGACACGGCAGTGGTACCGGCACCACCCCAGTCATAGCCATATCCGGGGATGCCTAACACCACTTTACTAGGCGGCACCGCGGACAGCGTGTAATTCAGCACCGACTGAACCCACATCGGGGACGCAATAGGACCAGGGGATCCCCCTGCCCAATGTTGATCGTAGGCCATGATCATCAAAAGATCGGCGCTTTTGGCCAACGCTGCATAGTTATAGGCACCAGTCCAACTATTATTCGGTTGGTTCGCCGTTTCGGCCGGCACTGACAGCGTTACGTAATACCCGTGTTGATGAAATGTCGTCGATAGTTGCGCAACAAATTGGGTAAAGGCTTGTCGTTCCGATGCAGCAATACCTTCCCAGTCTAGATTAATCCCGTCATAGCCGTTGTCCTCGACCAACGTGAGCATATTGTCGATAGCTCGCGATCTGGCTACCGGACTATTTAAGAGCGGACCAAATACCGACTGACCCGCCATATTTTCCACTAAAGCAAACGTCCATAAGTTATGCTGCTGCGCTAATCGCAAGACGGCAGGATTCGTCTGGCCCGAGATCGATCCATTTGCGTGGATCGTATACCAAAAAGGGATAATCCCGCTGAGCACCGGAAGATAATGGCTGAGCATCGCTGCGGCGTTGCCTGCATTGCCCGGGTCGTAGAAATATCCCAAAACCATCCCTGCCGGCAACCCATCGACGGGAGACGGTTTCAGAGTGGTCGGTGCGGGCCGGCGCGGGGCGCGCACCGCTATCGGCTGCACGTGCTGCTCCGCTCGCGACAGTAAGGACTTGTCCAACTGAGTCACCCAATGTATTCCGCCGACGGTCAAACTAGCCAACAGAAAAAGCCCCAACAGAGCGAGGATGCGCTGTCGACGGCGCCGCATAATATCGTGACGAGGGACCCATCGAGTTCGCGTTGCCATAATACCCCACCTCCGTCACGAGGATATGCCTTACCAATGCAAGATAGACGCATTTTGTATAATGAAAAGAGTGGAGGGGTAAGAACCTCCGACACCATTGCGATACAATCATTAAAAAGTAAGGGGAGAAACGGGTGCGTGCATTAGTGATTGAAGACGACGATCGCGTGGCCCGTCTCGTCGTCCTCGAATTGAAACGAGCAGGCTGGACCGTGGATTGGCGTGCCACAGGCCGAGAAGGTCTTTCCACTGCCATCGGCGAGCATTACACCGTCGTGATTTTAGATCTCACGTTACCAGACTTGGACGGTCTTACCGTATGTCAATCCTTGCGCCAAGTATCCAACGTACCCATATTAATGCTTACCGCGCGCGACGCTGTCGGAGAACGGGTTCGCGGACTCGATGCCGGTGCCGACGACTATTTAACGAAACCATTTGCTACGATGGAACTCCTCGCACGCGTTCGCGCCTTGTCACGTCGCCAGCCCACGGTCTCGATGCCCCAAGACACTCTACGATTTGGCCCATTGGAGTTATCCCTCTCGCGCCATCAAGTCACAGTAGATCAGATTCCCGTGGATTTAACCCGAAGAGAGTTCGATCTCCTACATTACCTCATGAGCAACCCTGAAATCACACTGACCCGCGACATGGTGTTAGACCAAGTGTGGGGTTGGGGATACGTCGGCACGTCCAACATTGTGGACGTCTACGTGGGTTATTTGAGGCAAAAGCTCGAGGCGGCAGGCTCGCCCGCTCTGATTCATACCGTGCGTGGAGTCGGCTACTGTCTGCGATCCGACGGATCCTCGGCATGAGACGGTCGTCCAGTCTAAGAAACCGGCTGACAGCACAAACCATTAGCGCCATCGTCATCCTCGTCGTGGTGTTAGCGGTAGTCACCCTCGCATCGGTCAGTATTCACCTCTTTGACGCTGCGCAGAGTGACGCCTATGCCGTGTATGATGGGGTCTCGCAAGTCCATGGCGCCACTCAAAGAGCACTGCTACAAGAATATACGCGCGCTTTGGATCCCCACATTTGGGTAATCCAGCACCACCACGTAATCGCCCATTCCCCAAATACTACCGCGCGTCTTCCAAGCGTCTCTCATTGGGGCCCGGTTGTTTTCCAACCGGTTGCAGCCGTCCAAATTCGTATGGTCTCGGGATCTCGGCAGTATCTGATCGCTTGGCCGATTTCGTCCGATCTCGATGTTCTCGGCGATCTGCTCCTTGTGTTGGGAATTGTCACGGCGACCGCCGCGCTGGTTGGCGTCCTGTTAGGGCGTTGGATTACAGGTCGCGTCCTCGAACCCGTCAAGGATATGACGGAATCGGTGCAAGCTATGATACGGGACCGCGAGTATCATCCTGTGATTAACCCCTCTCCGGAAACCGGTGACGAATTTTCTCAGTTGTCCCATGTCTTTTCGCAACTGATCACCATTCTTAACGATCGCTGGGAACGCGATCGAACCCTTCTCGCCGAGGCCGCCCACCAATTACGCACCCCGCTTGAGGTAATTCGCGGCAATCTCGACATCCTATCCCATTGGGAGAGCTTGGATACGGTTTTGGAAGACGAGAGCCTTGCCGCGATGGACCGGGCGGTAGGCGATATGACGCATCTTGTCCGTGATTTGCTTACGTTGGAACAGGCTAATCGCCAACTTCCTACTAAACTCCAACCGCTCCAGCTCGTCCCGGTCCTCGAAGATATTGTTGAAGACGCCCATGCCCTACGGCCAGACCTCCACATCGTGTTCACACCACCCCCGAGCACGCCGAGTCGCGTCTTAGGGTTTGAGCCTTACACACGGCGTGCTCTTTGGTCGATACTGGAAAATGCCTTGAAGTATGCCGCAACCCCAGAGTCCCCGGTAGAGATCGATATTGTAGCTAGCGAAGAGCACATCGATCTCGTGGTCAAAGACCACGGCCCCGGCATTCCAGAAGCCGATCTGCCCCATCTTTTTGAGCGGTTCTATCGCGGAGAGACCTCAAGAGGGACCGTCGGTACCGGTCTCGGCCTGAGCATTGCTCACGCCTTAATGACCGCCCAACGGGGCGCCCTCGAAGTCGAATCGTCTGAATCTGGCACCCGTGTCCACCTCCGCTTCGTCCGTGCGGTCTAGAGTTTAGGAGCCACACGCTGCGGGGAACGCTTCGATGCCCTTAATTTTGGGACGACATGCCGCACGTAGAAGTAGGCTCCCATCGTTAGCAGAACCAAAAACACAAAAGGCCCAGGGAACCCATGTTCCCCTGATGGTGCCAAGAGCGAACCAATCCCTAGCAACGTAAATACCACCGCGATAATCCAAGACATTCCGGGTACTCCCCAACTGCGAAATGGCCGGGCGGTTTTTGGTTCCCGGCGACGTAAGTTCCACACCACAATCGCAGTCGCTGCATACATGAAAGATTCGACTGCGGCCCCCGCATTAATAAGAAACACATACTGTCCGGTGAGATAGACGATAATGGCCAGGCCCAACGATCCCCCTGCCAAGGTCAAGAGTGCCGTTTGTGGGACCAAATAGCTGTTCAGTCGGGCCATTTTTGCCGGCAACACACGCTCCCGTGCCAGCGCATAGACAAATCGAGAAGCGGTGGCCATGCCTCCATTAAATGTTGTCATGGCTGTCGTGAGACTGACCACCACCATCCACCAAAACCCCAGCGGTCCCAATGCTCGCATTCCAAGCACTAGTTGCGGCACTAGACTATGCTTCAACACCGAGGCAGCGGGAAACACTACCGTAAGGGCCAGGCTGAATAATCCAAAGCCTACCGCGATCAGCCCCAACGCAATGAACATGCCCCGTGGAATCACGCGGGAGTCCTCAAATTCTTCGGCGAGCGGTGTCACCCATTCGAAGCCCACATAGATGAACACTCCCACCGCCACAGCCTGAAACCAATTGGGGCCTATGTGAAACAAGCGCGCTGCCGGTAACGGCACGTGCGCATGAAACAGTACGATGAGAGAAAAGATCACCAGCGTTGCTAAGAGCAAAAATCCGTTAGTGTCTTGGACGATTCCCGCAATCCGAATCCCCCGCAAGTTTACGGCCGTGACTAACGCCAATAAGACCACAATCCAGATGAGCCCGGGAATGGCAGGCAATGCGGCTTGAAACACGTGGCCCAGCACAAACGCGTCGGCTGCAATCACGAAAATTACGGTCGTCGCGTAGACAAAGCTCATAACGAGGGACCACGTGTCGTTAATCCCGCGTCGAGTCCACACCCGAATCGCCGCCGAGGATGGATACATGCCGTTTAATTCCGAAAAGTTAGCGCCGGCAAACACAATTAAAATACCCGCTACCAAAAGCGCCAGCCAGGCTGAGCTGCCGCCGGCATATTCCGCGATTTCCACGCAAGCCAGAAAGTTAATCGCCGCCGAAGCGAGACCGGCACTGGTGGATACCGCCGTGCGTAATGGTAGCACGCGCTTGAAATCGCGTGATGAGGCCATCTTATTCCCCCCAAATCAAAAGGGTTATGATATCCAACCGCATCAAGTCGTCTTGGTGTCCTTTAACCAAGAGGTCTCCTGCGTTATAGGGTTCGGTCGGGGTCACCGCGCCGGAAAAAACTTCCTGTAGGATGTCTTCCGAGGCAGAAATTTTCAAGTCCGCCTCATCGACGTCGCCCATCCCCGCCGTAATCAATCCTTGCTCACTACGTAACCAATAGGTGACATTCCTGTCGGTCGCCACCAATTCAATCAACCGCGACCAATCCCGATTCATTTTACGAAGCCGTTCATTTTGATTGCATTGCGCGGCGAATTCCTCCAGCACCGGTAGTACATTCACTGAGGCATAACCTCCTAAGTCTATTTTTGTTCCCTGCTGAGTTGACGCCTGGCTTTACGCACGATGTCGGGCCAGGCTTCTTCTTCCGGCAAGATCCCGGTCACTGCAACCAATGCCGCCTCCATCACATTGGTCCCAAAGGTTCGGCCCGCGATGACAGGAGTCGTTGTAATAATCTGCCGAACCCCCCGGCTCATGAACTCTTCGCGATCGAGCGCCGTGGTGGTGTTGGTCACGATGACCTTTTGTTCCAGTCTCGTAGGGGCATGTCGTCGAATAAAATGAAAATCGCCCGCAATAACATCCGCATCGAGAAAATACTCATAATACCGGTCATCTGGTGCAGTAATTTGTAAATCGCCAGTAGGATATAATTGTGAAAACGGCAATTTCACCATTTCGGGTAGGAGCTTTTTCCCCAACTCGATGAGCTCGGCCAATGATTCGATCGGGTAGTTAATGTGGCTGCCAAAAATCAAATCACCAGCGAGCACCGAGAATCCATGACGATAGAAAGTCTCCGCCATCCCAAATCGATCTAAGGCTGAGACCATCAGCACCGACATCGTCGGGAGCAACACCCCATTCGCTATCCAATCTTCCACGATCCAACGCTCCCACGTATCTTTAAGACCGCTCCCGTCAACGACCGGGGTTCTTGATGCGGCCTCGGCCAAGCGTCGCGCATCGCGAATTTCATACCGAGTCTGATCAGCCACCAAATACCGGTCGATGCCGCCAAGGCCAATCGCATCCACCTGTCCGTCGAGCGTTTGGATGGCAAGTCGAGCGCGTTCCAGATCCCCATCCATTCCGACCCGCTCGACCTCTACGTCTTCTCCCAAGATCTGTATCGATGCCCGGTGGTCTCGGCGCGACGTCCCCAAGCTAACACTGACAACTCGTTTCATCCTTGGCCTCCAAACCTTGGGCGCTCACACGCGATTCCTGCGGTTCCTATTGTAGGCATACGGTCGTGGGCTTGACTACTCCTCACCATCGGTCTTTTCGGATGCAAAGTCTTTATCTGCCTGAGATTCGGGTCGCATCGTGGGAAATACGATAACATCCCGGATTGAAGAGCTATCGGTGAGTAGCATGAGAAGTCGATCCAGGCCAATCCCAAGCCCCCCGGTGGGAGGCATCCCGTACTCCAAGGCCAACAGAAAGTCTTCGTCCAATAACGGCACTTCATCATTACCAGCCCGCCGTTGTTCCTGCTGCGCCATGAATCGTTGCCGCTGATCAAGGGGATCGTTCAACTCTGAGAACGCGTTGGCCAGTTCCCGACCCGCGACAAACAGCTCAAACCGTTCGGTCAATTCAGGATGTTCCGGATCGCGTTTGGCTAACGGCGAAATGTCAACGGGATGGTGCCAGAGAAACGTCGGTTGAATCAAATCCGGCTCCACCACCACCCCGATAATCTTGTCCATCACTTGAGCTCGTTCCAATTTCGGGTCGACCGCGATTTTTAAAGTCTTCGCCAAACGATGGGCATCTGCAGTGGTCCGAATGTCTGCCCAGTGGACCCCCGTCTTGTGATGCAGTCGTTCCACCATATCCACCCGCTGAAAGGGCGGCGTAAAGTCGAGGGTCTGTCCTTGATAAGACAATTGATAGGATCCGCTTAAATCCCGAACCATCCCCGACAGCATCGATTCCACTAACTCCATGATGCCTTCATAATCGGTGTACGCTTGGTACAATTCTAACATCGTAAATTCCGGATTATGCCGGGTTGAAATACCTTCGTTGCGAAAGACGCGGCCGATCTCGTAGACTCGCTCAAATCCGCCCACTAACAGCCGTTTCAGGTGTAGCTCCATGGCAATGCGTAGATAAAGCGGGATGTCCAGGGCATTATGATGGGTTTCAAACGGTTTGGCCTCGGTCCCGCCCGCAATCGGTTGTAAAACCGGCGTTTCCACTTCTAAAAAGTCTCGTTCTGCCAAGAAATGACGGATATATTGCAACATGCGGGCCCGGGCCCGAAATGTGTCGGCAACTTCGGGATTTGCCAGCAAATCTAAGTAACGATACCGATATCGGAGGTCAATATCTTTTAACCCATGCCATTTGGCCGGAAGGTCATGAAGACTCTTAGCAAGATACTGAAATCCTCTGACCTCCACACTAATTTCACCGCGACGGGTCTTAAACACCGTCCCTCGGACCCCCAAAAAATCTCCCAGGTCCAATTCGTCCAAGAGGCCAAAGGCCTCCCCCAGCAGGTCTTCACGACAATGGCACTGAATGCGTCCTTGTCCATCACGGAGATCTAAAAAGAGGGCGCGCCCATGCCGACGCACCGCCATCACCCGACCGGCCAGGCTAACCTCATGCCCTTCGTATTGCTCGTATTGCGCTAAAACGGCATCACTATGAGCCGTGACGTCATAGCTTCTCACCGCGAAAGGGTCTACCCCCATCGTCTTGAGGCGTTCCCATTTCCCTATCCGTACGGATCGCGTATCCTCTGCCAACCCAATTCCTCCAACGGCATTACCAGACTTTTAACACCTCAAGATGAATCTTTCCTACCGGCGCAGTCACTTCCACAGTTTGCCCGACCACGGTGCCCATTAATGCCTTACCCACTGGTGATTCGTTAGAAATCCGGTTTTTCAGCGGCTCAGCTTCCGTAGCCCCTACGATTTCGTATTCTTCATCAATGTCTTCTTCAAAGTCCTTGACGAGCACATGCGAGCCAATGTGTACCACGTTGGGGTCTTGGCCGTCACTGTTGACTACACGGGCCTGGCGCAGCATCTTCTCAATACTCTGGATCCGCCCTTCAATAAAGGCTTGTTCGTTCTTGGCATCTTCATACTCGGAATTCTCCGAGATGTCCCCGAATTCACGAGCCGTTTTAATGCGCTCGGCCACTTCGCGGCGTTTTACAGTCTTCAAATGCTCAAGCTCAGCTTCCAGCTTACGTAATCCCTCTGGAGATACTAACAGTTCCTTATCACTCAACCGTATTTCCCCTCTTTCTCGATGCTCTGTTCGCTGCATCATGGTACGCATCGATTGGGTTTCCTATGCCCGACCCAAATCGATCCGAGTTCATTGTCTCATTCAATTCGACACTGTTCAGCCTTCTCCTGCTAACCTTACCGCATCGATTAGTTGTAAAAGCTGATCGGCTTGTACGTGGACATCTTCCAATAGCGGTGTTTCACCCAAGATCATCGGCACGACGGTTCTTGCATCTAAAAGCGCCTCCATCAAGCGCACCCGTGCATTGGAGGCTAGTAAGACCACCACATCGTAGGTTCGTAACTCGGCGGCAACGCGCATAATCTCATTGACCAATTCCACGCCTGTCAGATGTTCCGCAAAATCTCGACGCTCGCGATCCGTCATCACCCAACAGTAATCGACGCCGGCCTTTTGGCACAAACGTTGCACTTCATCGGTGTTGGCAATGGGAAAACCGATGAGCGCCACGGAGCGTCCCTTTCGGATTTCTCCGAGGGTTTCCAGTCGCGAAACAAAAGATCGGTCCACATTAAATTTCCGAGCCACTTCAATTTGCGACGATCCGAGCGCACGGTAACGTAACATGTCTTCCATGACGCCCACCAGTCGGTCGAGGCTAATCATCTTTTCCCCTACACGAATTAGCTCCACGTCAAGGACTCGTCTCGTGCATGGTGCAGCCATTCGGCAATGACACTTTCAGCGTCTGCCTCGGTTTTAATTTGCGTACATTTTGCTCGGTATTCGGCCGAGCCGGGAGTTCCCTTCAGATACCATGCTAGCTGCTTTCGCATTTCGGCAATCCCCACGGTTTCTCCTTTAATCTCAACCATCCGCCGCACATGCCACGACGCCATTTGGGCCCGTTCTAAGGCCGATGGAGGTAAAAGATGTTCACCGTTTTCCCAGAAATGGGTAATCCGTTGGAAGATCCATGGATCTCCAAAGGAGGCCCGTCCGATCATCACCCCATCCGCGCCGGTTTCATCCATCATGCGCCTGGCGTCCTCCGGTGTATGCACGTCTCCATTCCCGATCACAGGAATCGATACCCGCTCTTTCACCGATCGAATATATTCCCATCGGGCGGGTCTCATATACTGGTCATCTCGAGTCCGGGCATGGAGTCCAATAGCTTTTGCCCCAACCCGCTCAAACGCCTCGGCTAATGTTGGTGCCGTAATCGACTGGTGGTCCCAGCCCGCCCGCATCTTAACCGTCACTGGAACCTTAACAGCATTCACGACAGCTTCCACGACTTTAACGGCCGTATCATAATCATTCAACAGTGCGGACCCATCGCCATTTTTCACCACTTTGGATACCGGACAACCCATATTAATATCAATCAAGTCTGCCCCATAGGAGGCTGCTTCCACCGCTGCCGCCGCCATGATTTCCGGGTCCGATCCCGCTATCTGAATGCCTACTGGGGTTTCACCAGGATCCAACTCCATCAACCAGTAGCTCTTGGCGCTCTTATGCAATAACGCGTTGGCATTAACCATTTCGGTGACGCAAAGACTCGCCCCTTGCTTACGCGCCAAAGCGCGAAACGCACGATTGGAGACACCGGCCATTGGAGCCAACATGAGGGGCGGATCAATCGTAATCGTGTCTATCTGCAAAGAGCTCACCCCCATTTCAAAAAGTGTTCACCTATTCTATCACATTTTGTTGGGCCCAATTCTTTTCAACCTCTTTGGCGAGCGCTTCGGTATCCGCGCTACTCCCATATCGAACCTCCTCGTAGGCCGTAACGGCATAGAACACAGTGCCGTACACGCGCTGTGCCCACTGGCGTAACGTCTCACCAGGATGTCGCGCTTGGGGTTTGCCTCGTAATTTTCGCAAACGACGACGGACGAGTTGGCGGACCGGGGTCAAGAGCGGGCTTCGAAACAGTGAAGACAAAGACTCAAGATCCGCCAAATGCTCGCGGATGATAAAGGACTCCTCTTCGTCTGTCCCATCGTGTTCTGTCTCGGCTTGACGGAGTAACCGCCAGAGAACCCAAATGAGGCCAATCACGACAATCGCTAACAGAATCCCTACGATGACAGGTTCGGTATGATTCACTACGTGAAGGGCCCGAGGTAGGTGTCCCCGGCCGGGTTGAGTCGTGGTCTTATGATGGTGGGGATGAACATGAAGCAACGGTACCAAACTCACCAGAGCCGCGGCCACTCTGCCCACCGTGTTTTGTACAATCCAGACCCACGGGATGAGCCACAAGATTCCCGCAACGGCCGCGGCCATGAGTAGCGCCACCAAGCCCGTAAGGCCTGCAACCACCCCATGCAGTCGAGTCGCCCTACCCTCTCGAGGAGACTTTAAAGCTAACGCGAAGAGACCCATCGCCAAGATCGCCCACGGTGTCCACCAAAAGCTCCCCCGGTACACCGCTTCGGCAATCGCAATGACTAGGGCCCACATCAAGGTCCTCTGCGGCGGTTGCACGGCGGCAACGAATCCCCATAAGACCCCTAACACCACTAAGGCAATCGTCAATACGTCCGGCAACGCCCCGTATCCCACCAGAGACAAGATCCCTGTGATGACCATCGATACCCATAGCGGACATCGACGCAGCCGGTGAAACAAGTACCCGATGGCCACCAGAATCGCCACGACGAGCCACCCCCGGGGCACTGCCAGGGCTACCAAGACGATCATCCACAGGAGGTCCAAAGCCCATGCCGCAACATCCGCGGTCTGGATATGGATCCGCATGTCACGCATGGAGTACCTTCCCTTCTCGCCAAGTCAATAAATCCGGATAGGCGACCTTTGCCGCATCACCGAGATCCCCATTGGTCATAATCATCACCCGAATCCCGCGATGCCGGAGTTGCGCTAAAATCGGCTCGATCGCGTCTTCCCATCGGGCAATGACCAAAACGACTACCGAGGACGGTGTCAGTCGACGCATCAAGTCGCTCATGCGTTGCACGATAAGTTGGCGAATGGACCCTGACGGTTGCACCCAGCTTAGGGCTGTTAGATATTCGGCCAAGGACTCCGGACTGTGACTCGGCCGATGCGAGTAGCCGTAGGGATATCCGGGCAAAGAACCACTCATGGTCAACCCCACATCAACGCCCTCGATCATGGCCGCTTCGACCACTGAGGCAGCCAGACTAATCACGCCTTCTAACAGGACGACATCAATGCCCATCCAATGCTCTTGATTGGTGAGGGGATGCAACACCACTTCGATATGCCGATCTTGGACCGTTTCGAGTTCTTTAACCATCAGTGAGCCCGTCCGAGCCGAGGCATAGGGATGAATCTGCCGTACCGGATCCCCCACCACGTAGGGTCGAATGCCCTTCACCTTATAGGGCTCGGGATAATCCCAGGGATGCCCCTTTAAGCTCCCTTCGAGGAGGGTTCGCGTCACGAATTTCTTTTCCATCGGATATCGTTTAGGCCAAACCGTTAGATACATCTGTTCGGGCATGTCGCGATAAAGTCGCGTGAAGCCAAAAATATCCCCAAACCATAGTGCCGCCGGACCCACCATCCAGCGTCCTCTCGCATTACCCGTCAACTGATACTGGACCCGTACTCGCTCATTGGCGCCGACATGAAGGTGTCCCGAAAGGATTTGACGATGGGTCGGTGCATTCAGGACTACTCGTCCTGGCCCCTTGACCGACACCGCTTGCGGTAGGCTATTCTCCCACGATACATGCGTTATCGGCCACGGCATCCGGTTTTCCACGACCATTTCCGCCATAACGGTTTCTCCAATTTCGATGACACGATGTGCCACGGAATGGTCCACCCCGATAAAGGTCAAGGTGCGACTGGTCATCCACTCCACGGCGGCTAACAACACAATAAGAAATATCCCAAGCAGAACCAACAAGAAGTCTCCAACAATAATCCCAGCCAAAAAAATCAGGATCGCCAACACCGACAACCCCGTGCTTTTCCACAATTGAGACGTCATCGCGTGGCCTCAACCGGCACTGGAATCCGTGCCAATATGCTTTGCACGACATGCTGGGATCGTTCGCCTCCCACCGACGCCTCAGCACCCAGCACCATACGATGGGCCAATAAAGGCTCAGCGAGGGCCTGGACATCATCCGGAATCACGTACTCGCGCCCTTGAATCAAGGCATAGGCGCGGACCGCTCGTGCATATTGCACTGCGGCTCGAGGTGAAGCCCCTAATCGGATTAAGGGGTCCTTCCTAGTCGCCCGGACAATACTGACCAAATAACCCAACACCGCCTCGTCTAATCGCACCTGATCTACGCGGCTCATAAGCCGTTGAATGGTCTGCCCGTCCCACAACGCCTCGATCTGGTTGAGATTGTCCCGTTGGCTAAAACGACGTACCAGTGCGCGTTCTTCCGCCTCATCGGGATAGCCTAAGCCAAAAGACAATAGAAAGCGATCCAGTTGCGCTTCCGGTAGTGGGAAGGTCCCTTCCATTTCTATAGGATTTTCCGTGGCCATCACTAAAAAGGGTTCGGGGATCGGATGGGTCTGCCCATCCGCCGACACCTGCCGTTCCTCCATACTTTCCAGTAAGGCAGCCTGAGTCCGCGGTGTCGATCGGTTAATTTCATCGAACAAAACAATATGGTGAAAAATCGGCCCGGGACGAAATCGCAAGGTTCCCGACTGGGGATCGTAAATTGGACCCCCGGTGACCTCACTCGGTAATAAGTCAGGCGTTCCTTGAATGCGGGCAAACGACATCCCTAAGAGCCGAGACATGACTTTGGCTAACCGCGTCTTGGCCACCCCGGGGACGTCATTCAATAGCACGTGGCCCCCTGCCAACAGTGCCACCAGTGTCCATTGTGCTTGGTCACGCTTGCCGGTGACCCACTCTTCAACCTGGTCCAGTATCGCGGAAATTGCTGCGCGATCACGGTCCTGCCTTAAGGCATCTTCTTCATGCATGATTTAGCTCCCTGATCCATATTTTCATCCTATGAGGCTTAACGGGGCATGACAGGGGTCATCCTGGAATGCGAGGCGCATCTCGACCGGCTCGTATCGCATCCGGAGCGATGGGCCCCCAGGTCCACCCCACCCAGCTGTCATCCGTAGTGGATTTCCACCGTTCATAATTTTCAAGACTGACCAGGGCCCGGCCCGGATTGCATTTAAGATACGGAACCAGACTCCAAGCATCCCGATACGATACGAAACGCTCAAGCCACCGCGCGACCCTCTCAGGCTCCCCCGATTCGAGCCATAACCAAGCATCGGCCACTGCCAACGCCTCTTGGGTCCTTGCCCAGTGGTTCACGAAGACTTCGATTTCCCTGAACCGCCGATCCGAATCCGCCATCAGCAGTTCAGCGGCCCGACGTAGTCCCGCTTCCATCCACATCGGCTCGGCGATCGCCCAGGATAACGGCTCAAGATCCGATGCCTTTTGTTTCCACTCTGTCAAAACCCAATTCATTACCAATGCGGTGCTAGCCGTCGGACCGTAATAGACGGTCCCTAATCCCAAAGGGTTCCACCGGGCATAACTCCTGGATCGAAGCCACCCACTGGATTGGGTTTGGCAGCGCGAGTGAAAACGCAATCCATTGGCAAGCTCCCGTCCTCCGGAAGCCATCCGGAAGTGCTCCCCCGGCGGGACATCAAACTGGTTGCGTCGTTGCCGCCAACTCATCACGTCCACATGGGCGCTTGCAATCCACGGCACGACCGTTACTGTCCCATAAGAATGATTCTTGGCGGTCTCGACATAAGCATGAATGGCCAATTTGGCCTGGTCTTCGGCCACAGCCCACCGTAGGGCGTCCATCCCCGGTGGGACCGGCATCACACATGCTCCGCGCAGCAGGCCGTGCGCCTCTCTAGATAATTCGATGGTCGTCCAAAAATCTCCTGCCACCATCCCTGCAATTGACTTCAGCCAATCCGGTAGGCTTTTCAATGCTTTGAAAAAGGCTACATAATCCCCAATCATCCATAGAACTTCCAGGTTATGGCGGGCATGACTTAACGGAGCATCGGATCGCCTCCACACCTCACCGCGCAATCTCCCCGCCGCCAGCCGCGCATAACGTCCCCAGCTATCTGCCTCGACCAATTCCGCCAGCAATCCCGCCTCGGCCGCCAGCGACAGCCAACTCCGCATCTCCCGTTGAAAAGCGGCCTCACTCCACTCCGGCCATTGTCCACCAGATCCTTCGCGATGCCACCATATGGCAGACCCCGGGTATCGATCCTCGATGAGATGCCAAAAATGCTCGGCTAGTTGATGCAGTTGCATCCGGCGTCACCCCCCCTGTATCCTATGCATCCTCAGGGCAACCGTCTCAGAGTTCGGTGATCCGCCTCCCCTTACATGGAATAATCGGCTGCATGGCGAAGTCCTTCGAGGGTCAACATGGGTTCCAATTGGGTTGCAAACTTCAATTGAGATTGGATCCGCCGCGCCCAACCGCCGGTCAAGATAACGGGTGCTTGGTGACCCAACATCTGCCACGTGCGTAATACCAGTTCATTGACCATGCCAATAAACCCGTGTCCTACGCCAATCATAATGGCTTGTTGGGTCGACTGACCAATCAAAAGATCGGGAATGTTAGGGGGAATTAACGGCAATCGGGCGGTGCCTTCCGCGAGCGCATTCGCTAAGAAGTGGGGCCCGGGCGCAATACTTCCGCCTAAGAAGACCCCTGGCCGACACACCGCATCAATCGTGGCGGTCGTGCCGACATCGACCACGACCACGTTATCATGCACCTTATGCCACGCAGCCAGGGCATTGACAAAGCGGTCTGCTCCAAGGCTTTCTGGGGGTTGATAGGCCACATCCAGCCCGTAGCCCGGTGGCACCACTTCGAGCGGCACCGACCGTGATAAGGTTTCGGCCACCCGTGTAAATGCCGGCGTTAATAAGGGCACCACGGATGCAATCACGGTCCGGTCCACCAGATCGACACCCGCTTCTTCCATGAAGCCCCTTAAGAATTGGCGGTATTCATCGGCGGTACGCTTGACGTCTGTAGACATCCGCCATTCATGGCGCCAATCTCCGTCTTGATACAAACCAATTTTTATATGGGTATTCCCGACGTCAATGGCCAACAGTTGTTTCACGGTGGAATCCTCCTCAAACGTGCAAATCCTTCCTTATGCTAGCACAATCCTCGACAGGGTAAAGGATTCGGTCAGTATTGCGAACCGGGCTCCCATTCGTGACCTATGCAGTTGCCGCATAGCCTCGTTATCTGGTGGGATTTATTGGTATACTGGCGTTATTGTGTCGGAACATCCGCGACACCAAAAATATAGCGAGGTAGGAGGATTTATCATGTCCGACGAGATCGTGCGTGCTTTGCCGCGAATAAATGAATCCGCGCCTGACTTTACCGCCGATACGACCCATGGTCCCATCACGCTCTCTCAATTACAGGGAAAATGGGTGATGTTATTCTCGCATCCGGCCGATTTCACCCCTGTCTGCACCACAGAGTTTGTAGCGTTCGCCGAGGCCCACCAAGAATTTGAAAAACGCAACGTTCAACTTCTAGGGCTATCCGTCGACTCCGTCCCCTCGCACTTGGCATGGGTCCACGCAATCCAACAAGAACTGGGTGTCCACATCCCGTTCCCCGTGATTGCCGACCTCAAGATGCAGGTGGCTCAACTCTACGGAATGATACACCCTAGTGATAGCTCGACCGCCACGGTGCGCAGTGTCTTCTTTATCGATGACAAGGGCGTCATTCGCGCGATGATCTATTACCCCTTATCCTTAGGTCGAAGTGTTCCCGAACTTTTACGAGTCATTGACGCTCTACAGTTCAATGCCCATGAGAAACTTGCCACCCCCGCCAATTGGCAGCCGGGACGACCCGCTGTTTACCCGGCGCCAACCACACAAGCTGCCGTCGAGCAACGGGTCAAAGAAGACACCGGAAAGCCCAATCTTAAAGCTTGGTGGCTTAAGACCACCGATTAACAGAAGGCTTCTCCCTGTGATCACAACCGATGGCGTGCCCACCCGATTTTGAGGTCGGCGCGCCATCGGTTACTGCGTTTCCATCGAGTCTGTTATAATTCCTATAAAATCTTAGGATCACGAGGCAACCCCATGATTACAGTAGAAGAAGCCCAGACTCGCATCATAGAAAGTTTAGCGGCCCACCTTCCGTCCACCGAAACCTTATCCCTCGCTGACGTGTTGGATCGTGTATTAGCTGAATCCATCTGTTCGGACCTGGACATCCCTCCCTTCGATAATAGCGCCATGGACGGATATGCGGTACGGAGCGATGTCTTCGCATCGCGGACGGCAGAGTACCCGATTCGACTCAAGGTTGTCGGTACCAGTGCCGCAGGGCACCCGATTTCCGCTCGGGGTATTAGCCCTGTGCAATGCTATCGGATTATGACTGGTGCCCCGGTCCCCGAGGATGCGGACGCGGTCGTTCAAAGCGAATGGACCCAGTTGGATCCGGAAGAAAAAGACGTGATCTGGGTATCGCGTCCAGTTCCCAAGGGCCTTAACATCCGACGGCAGGGGAGTGATATCTCAAACGGCTCCGCCGTTCTGGCACCGGGAACCCGAATCACTCCGGCAATTATTGGCATATTGGCCACACTCGGCAAGAGTCGCGTTACGGTATACCAAAAACCCCTGGTCGCCATTATATCGACCGGCGATGAACTTATCGATCCCGACCAAACCCCGATGCCCGGTCAGATTCGCAACTCAAATGCCTACGCGCTTCATGCGGCAGTATGCAAAGCCGGAGGACATCCCATCATCATTCCACACGCTCCAGACCATCTTGCAACCATTATTGCGAGATTAGACCAGGCCTCTCAATATGATCTGATATTAAGTTCCGGCGGGGTCTCGGTCGGCGACTTCGATTTTGTCAAACAAGCCTTAGATGCGAACGGTACCCAAGCCTTCTGGCGGGTAAATATGAAACCCGGAAAACCGGTAACGTTTGGACATTATCGACATACCGCCATCTTCGGTTTGCCGGGTAATCCAGTGTCTGCGCTCGTCACATTTGAATTATTTGTTCGACCATTTATTCGCCAATGGCAAGGCGATACCCAATGGGCCCGCATGGTGGTCCCGTTACCGCTCCTCGACGACTTCGAAGAAATCAGTGACCGACGCCACTATGTACGATGTCAAATTCGGACTCAAGACGGGGTGGTTGGGGTTACCGCCAACCCTGATCAAGGTTCGGCAATCCAAACTTCGTGGCTAGCCGCCGGGGGATTGATGGTCATCCCCGAAAACCAAGGACCGTGGAAAAAGGGCTCTCTTGTCCCTGTGATGCTCCTCCACTAAACCGTCGAATCTCGAGATCCGTTATACTACCCATAGACCCGTAGTCAAGAAGGAGGTTAGGATAATGCCAGGATTAGTAGATCGTGTAAAGGGTATCCTCGGTGCCAAAGCGAATAGAGCACTCGACGCCATGGAAGACCCCACCGAAACCGTAGAATACTCGTTTCAACAAATGCAAGACGCCCTACAAGAAACGCGCCGGCATATTCTTGAAGTCGCAACCGCCAAAAAGCAGCTCGAGATGCAGGCCACTGCTCTGCAAAAAAAGGTTCAAGAGTATGATCAAGACGCTCGCGATGCCGTGCAATCTGGTCGTGACGATTTGGCCTCAGAAGCCCTGTCGATGAAAACGACTCTCGAACGACAAGTTACGGACATGCAACAACATGTCCAGGAAACCCAAGCTGAGGAAGATAAGCTCACCCAAACTCAACATAAATTAGAGGCGCAAATCGAAAGTTTTCGAACTCAAAAGGAAGTGATGAAGGCCCAATATTCGGCGGCCAAGGCTGAAGTCCAAGTAGGATCGACCTTAACCGGCATCACCCAACATGCAGGCGATATTAGTGGGGCCCTCCAACGAGCTCAAGATAAAATCTCTACTATGCAAGCCAAAGCTTCCGCCATTGATGAACTTGAAGCCAATCCAGACTTTTCTGCCTTACCCGGATCGGCTCCGACCGACAGTATTCGCCAGCAGCTCGATGCTGCCAAGTCCAGTAGCGCCGTGCAAGATGAACTCCAAAAACTGAAAGCCGAGATGCAAGCCCAAAAAGGTATTGACGGCCCCGCGCCCTCGTAAAACTATACCCCATAGTGAAGGCCACCTCCTCACCACGGTGCGGGAAGTGGCCTTCGCTATGGGGTAGATAATCCGTCGACTTGGTGACCTTGCGATCGGGAGGGCATTCCAGCAGAGACCACGGCACCTAACCTCGGTGCGAGATTCCCGGCCTTGCGCTCCGTTGTAGCCTATTTGACGGAATCTTAGGGTTTCCGTACAATACTAGTGAACAACATCTGTTTAACCTTCGGGGCGCGGTGAGGGATCCCCAGATCCCAATTCCCGACCGGCGGTGATCTCGTAAGAGGAGCCCGCGAGCCCATAATGGGCAGGAGTCCGGTGAGAATCCGGCGCCGACAGTACAGTCTGGATGAGAGAAGGTGTGTAAGCGGCGTATTATCGCGGCCTTGCCTTGCTCTCGTTATCCCCGGAAAGGGGATTTTTTCATTGTTAGGACTGATGCAACGCGCCATACGGCTTGCATATCGCGGTCGTTTCACGACGTCGCCCAATCCCATGGTGGGTGCGGTCGTCGTGGATCGACATGGGACTATAGTCGGGCAAGGCTACCATCGGCGTGCCGGAGGCCCACATGCCGAAATCTACGCCCTACGTCAAGCTGGTCCCGCTGCAGTGGGAGGATCCCTTTATGTCACCTTGGAGCCATGTAACCACTATGGCAGAACCCCGCCATGCAGCGAAGCCATTGTCCAGGCCGGGATCCAAACCGTTCACATCGCCACCACCGACCCTAACCCAAAGGTGGCGGGAGGTGGCGTCGCCTATTTGCGCAACCACGGGATTGCGGTTACCCTGGGTGAATTAGAGGATAAGGCCCGTTCCCTAAACCGCCCCTTTATAACCTGGAGTCTACTCGGTCGTCCGATGGTCACGGTTAAAGTGGCGTGTAGCCTCGATGGTAAGATAGCTGGCTGGGACCCACGAGACCGATACGTATCGAGTCCCGAATCCCTTAGCTTTGTCCATGATCTGCGGCGCACTCACGATGCAATTTTAATCGGGGTCGACACGCTCCTGACCGATGATCCGACCTTGACTTACCGCGGAAAAGGCTTCGGACGCGATCCGGTACGCGTAGTGCTCGATAGCCAAGGGCGCACGCCAAACCAAGCCAACGTATTTCATAGTGGATCGCACGGACCCACCCTGCTCTACACCACACAAGCGGCGTCGGTACAATGGGAGCGCGAAATGTTTTCAGTAGGCGGCGAGGTCATTCGGCTTCCCGCCGATGCGGCGGGTCAGGTGCCATTACATGCCGTCCTGGACGACTTGGCGTCACGCCAGATCTTGTCGGTCCTGGTGGAAGCCGGGGCCACCATACACGGAGCCTTTCTTCAAGCGAACCTGGTTGACCAATGGATCGGATTGTATTCCCCTCTGTTGGTGGGCAGTAGTGGCTTATCTGCAATCGGCAGCATACTAAGTCCAAGTGTCAAAGCCGAAATCATTGAGTGTAAACGCCGTGGACCCGACCTCATGGTACGGGCCTGGCTTCAAGCCCTACCCACGCGAAAGGATTGACGTTAAATGTTTACCGGCCTCGTAGAATCACTGGGACGCATCACGCAGCACGAAATCGAAAGGGATGGCGTAAGCGTGCGCATGGCTATCACAGCACCCTTTAGCCATGCGTTGGAGATTGGGGAATCGGTCGCCTTAAATGGTGTCTGCCTTACCGTGATCCAACAGAATTCCGAATCGTTCGTGGTCCAAGCCACCGCCACCACGCTGGCCTTGACGACCCTCTCGACTTGGCATGTCGGCACAATGATTAACCTCGAGCGTTCGGTGACCCCCGCTACCCGACTCGGGGGACATTGGGTGCTCGGACATATTGATACCATAGGCACCATCTTGGACATCGTCGAAAACGGCCAAGCCCATGAGGTGACGATAAGTTACCCCCAAGAATTTTCGGATCTGGTTCTACCCTTAGGATCCATTACGATGGACGGAGTCAGTCTTACCGTCGTAAGTTGTAGCGAAAACCATTTGAGTGTCACCCTGATTCCACATACCCAAGCCGTCACCATATTGGGCGACTGGAAGGTGGGTCAGTCTGTGAATCTGGAATTTGATGTCTTAGGCAAATATGTGAAACACTTGCTGCGAGGAAATGGGGAGGTCCTATGGCTACAGAAAAATTAGAGAATGAGGTCGCTACAGTCCAATTTAATACGGTGGCCGAAGCCCTCCTGGCCTTACAACAGGGCCAAATGATTATCGTGGTCGACGACGAAAATCGCGAAAACGAAGGCGACTTGGTGATGGCAGCCGACAAGATCACCCCCGAGGCGATTAACTTCATGGCGCAATGGGGCCGTGGCCTAATTTGCGTGCCCATGACCGCGGATCGACTCGACGCCCTAGAACTCCCTCCCATGGTCGACGTACCGCAAGATTCCATGCACACTGCCTTTAGTGTATCTGTGGACGCTCGCCATGGTGTGAGCACTGGCATTTCCGCCCATGACCGAGCCGAGACCGTCAAAGCATTGGTGAATCCGTTGACCCACCCCGACGACTTAGTACGGCCCGGACACATTTTCCCGTTGCGCGCTAAATCAGGTGGAGTACTGAGGCGTCCCGGCCATACGGAAGCTGGCGTCGACTTAGCCGTCCTCGCTGGGTTGTCGCCGGCAGCCGTAATCTGCGAAATTCTTCAACCCGACGGCACGATGGCTCGCCAACCCGAACTGGTCACATTCCAACAACAATTCGGGTTGAAGATGATTACCATTGCCGACTTGATCCGCTACCGGATGGCACACGAGACGTTATTTATTCGCGATGGTCAAGCACAGTTACCGACTCGCTATGGAGACTTCCAAGCCATTGCGTTTACCGAAACGCTGACCTCGGTCACCCACTTAGCTCTTGTTATGGGGGATGTGGATGACGGGCAACCGGTCCTGGTGCGTGTCCATTCCGAATGCCTAACCGGTGATGTTTTTGCCTCCAAGCGTTGCGACTGCGGAGAACAACTCGATATGGCCATGCGCTCTATCGCGCAAGCGGGACGGGGAGTACTCCTGTATATGAGGCAAGAGGGCCGCGGGATCGGGCTCGCTAATAAGATCAAGGCCTATGCACTACAAGAAGCGGGTCACGATACGGTGTCTGCCAATCGGGCACTCGGATTCCCTCCCGACGCCAGGGACTATGGGATTGGTGCCCAAATCTTGGCCAGTTTAGGCATCCACCAGTTACGCCTTCTTACGAACAACCCACACAAGTACTATGCCCTCGAAGGATACGGACTCGAAGTTGTCGAACGCGTCCCGATTCGAACCGTCCCCTTACCAGAAAATGCGGTCTATTTGGACACCAAAAAACAACAAATGGGGCACTGGATGGATTGAGAGCGGCGCCCCCGTTCACGAAGTAAAAATCCACATTATGTGTACAAGGGAGACATAAATTATGGCAGAATTTCAAGGGCTTTACACAATACATCCGGGTCAGCGCTGGGCCATTGTCGTGAGTCGTTTTAATCAACGGATCAGCGACCGTTTACGCGAGGGGGCGATCGCCACGTTCGTCCGTCATGGGGCATCACCCGAGACCATCGATACCTATTGGGTACCTGGGGCCTTTGAAATCCCGGGACTCACGCGCCTTTTGGCATCTCAGCCTTATGCTGCCATCCTAACCTTAGGTGCCGTAGTGCGGGGCGATACACCCCATTTCGATTACGTAGCCGGTAACACAGCGGCACAGTTATCCCATTTATCCGTAGAGCAACGAATCCCCATCATTTTTGGTGTGCTTACGACCGATACCATGGAACAGGCCGAAGATCGGGCCGGAGGCAAAGCAGGTAATAAAGGCGCCGATGCAGCCCAGACCGCCATTGAAATGGCTGACCTATACCAAAAAATTCCGCCAGCCACACCACGCGGTTAAGCCTCATGACGTTCAATCAGAAGACCCCTTAAGACCCGGGCGATCTCGACCCAAGTTTCGCCTTGTTGATGGTGAGTCTCTCGCCTCGTCCATCGACCCACCGCGCAACATGATGCTTCATTATCTTGCGTGCGTCCGACCATCGATGATGGGCCCCGGCTACGTTCAGATCTTCGATGGCGATCACGTCAAATCTCTCCACGATCCGTCAAAGGGTCTCGAGAGTTATTGTTGCGTGGATAATCAGGGCGGAGCGTAGCCTCCTGTCGCTAATCGTACACTGACCTCGCCCGCGCTAACCGCTTCGATAGGTCCTTCGGGAGTACGTATAAGGAGTCGCCCGGCCTCGTCCACATCTTCTACGATGCCCGTGAGAACCACCCGTTGGTTTTGCCAGATATGCACCGATGTCCCTCGAAACACGTGGTATAATCGCCACGCTTCTAAGATTGCGAAGGTATTTCGCGCCTCCCACACCTGAAGCCAATGATCTAGCCGCAACATCAATTGCTCCAACAGCACCACACGATCGACCGATCGTTCGGCCGCCCGATCCAACGTTATGGCCGCAGGAAATTCTGGATCGACGCTCCCGTGAACGTTCACACCAACGCCAATGATGGCATAGGGTGCGGGCGTAGCACTAGCCTCGACGAGAATGCCGGCGTATTTCTTCCCGCCCAGAATGCCATCATTAGGCCATTTCAATCCAGGCTTCAGTCCGGTCAGGGCGGACACGGTTTCTGAAAGGGCCACGGCCACCGCAAATCCCAACAGAGGATCCAGTCCCCGTTCCGGTACCACCAAACGAGATAAATAGAGACCCGTCCCGGGTGGAGAGTCCCAGACTCGGCCCAAGCGGCCGCGACCTCGAGTCTGTTGCTCGGCCACTACGGTCATGCCGTTCAACCGCGGATTGGCGGCATAGCGTCGCCTTATTTCGAGATTGGTCGAATCCACTTGATCCATACCTACGAGGTTGGGCCGTAAATTCGCAATCGTTTGGATAAATTGAGACTCCCAACCATCATCGCGATCCTCAGCCAGGTAGACCACTTGGTCTTTTACCGATCGTCGCAAAGTCGCCACCGACTCTCCGGTAGGGAGCACCAATCCTGGATTCAATTCACCGAGAGGGTCTAGGACGAAACGCCGGAGATGAAGTCGGGGGTGTGGAATCGTCAACCCAGGGCGATGAATCAGGTGTTCTCCATACAAGAGTACATCCACATCGAGGGTTCGCGGTCCAAAGCGTTCCCCTCGGGCTCGTCCCGCTTGATGTTCCAGCGCTTGACACTGGTGAAGCAATTCTTCAGGTGCCAAATCGGTGACCAGGCAGACCACCAGATTCAAATAGGGGCCTTGGATAGGTCCTCCTACCGGCTCCGTCTCATACACTCTGGATATTCCTGCAATCTGACCGAGACGGCTAATCCCTCGAATGCCGTTCCGTAAAAGCGCTAGACGATCCCCGAGATTCGAACCTAAACCAAGATAGGTTTTAATGGTGGGCATGGCGTTCCAACTCGACCTCCACCCAACCTGCCACCATTTTTATTGGTGGAGCCATCTTACGCACCCGCACCGTCACCGACTGCACTGGCCAATGTCGCAATGTCTCGTCACAAATGGATTCGGCTAGGCTTTCGAGGAGTTTTTTACTCGGCCCTTGCATCACCCGCGCTACCATATCGGCCACATCTGCATAATTCACGGTATCTTGAATCCGATCCGATTTTCCTGCAACGCCCAGTTCTAAGGCCATGGTCACATCCACGGCAAATTCTTGCGCAATTTGCCGCTCATGCTCGAGAACCCCGTGGCAGACTTGAAATCGCAAGTCATGAAGACGAATGACATCAGGCATGTCGCCACCAACGGTCCGCCACTAATAGGGCCTGACGCACACCGGCTCCTTCATGCACCCGCACAACGTCCATTCCAACCCCCACCACCAAGCTTGCAATGCTCGCTGTCGCCCAATCTCTTTGGGCCGGATCAGCCCCCGTAATCGCCCCTAAAAATCTCTTACGACTGGGTCCCACCAAGATACCAGCGCCCAAACCTTTGAGGTGTTCTAGATCCCGTAACACGCGCCAGTTCTCCTCCAGTCCATAGGCAAATCCCAATCCAGGATCCACCAAGATGCGTTCCGCCGAAATGCCTGCTTCATGAGCCTCCTGAATTCTCCGTTGAAACTGCTGCACCAGATCTGACATCTCAACGTGAGCCACGGGCTCTCGATTATACATCATGATGTAACCCGCCTGACTTGCACCCACCGTGGCCAGCATCCGAGAATCCCCGAGGGCTCCTCCCACATCGTTAATAATATCGGCTCCCGATTGAATCGCACGGTGCGCAATCTCAGCTTTTTGTGTATCCACTGAGATGGCAATCTCCGGAAATTTTTTACGAACGGCCTGAATTACCGGTCCGAGTCGCGCCCACTCATCATCGACCGCAACCGGTTGGTATCCAGGACGCGTCGATTCGGCTCCGATGTCGATGAAATCGACTCCGCTAGTCACCAACGATGCCGCGTGTCGGATCGCGGTTTCTACCCCAACATAGCGGCCGCCATCCGAAAACGAATCCGGGGTCACATTAAGAATCCCCATGAGATAGGTCTTCTTACCGAGGACTATCCGTTTGCCGTTAAACTGAAATATGCGTGGGTTCACCCTGGATCACCTCAACTCACTACTTGGCCCATTCTAGAAAGCGGTTTCCATCAAGTCAAGTCAGTGGCGCTGAGATTGCAAATTGATCCTCTCGATGAAAAATCCCCCACTCTAAAGCTTCCAACGCCCGTGGGGAAAGTTTGGTCTTCGCATCGGGACGCATAATATTCAGGACCTCATCCAGGTTGAGTTGGCGACGATAAGGGCGAGCATGCGCTAGCGCATCAAACACGTCAGCAACCGCCACAATCTGGGCCCCTAGAGGAACATCGGCGTCTCGGATGCCTCGATAGTACCCGGTACCATCTAACCGCTCATGATGCGACGCAGCCACTTGAGCAATCTCTCGGATCGGTTCAATGGGTTCCAAAATATGATAAGTAAGTTCCGGGTGTGTTTCAATTTGCCGTCGTTCCTCGCCGTCTAAGGGACCCGGTTTATCTAAAATTAGGTTACTCACCCCTAACTTTCCCAAATCGTGAAAAAACCCTGCCAATAAGGTTTCTTGCTGAGCACGCGTGTCGAGTCCCATGATGTCGGCAAGACTCGCGGCGTACCGTGCGGTACGCACCGAATGCATAGCCGTCCAGGACGATTTCGTATCGACAATTTCCCCAAAGACCCGCGCAATATGTAACAGCTGGTCCAAACTCGTGAGGGAGATGGTTGATGGAGCAGGGTCCAGACTCGCAATCGCTTCGGGACCTGATACTGTGGATAAGTCTTGCCAGTAAACCGGCTTGTCCGCTGCAGCGAGAAAGATATCCACCAAGTTCGGATCGAACCAAGTTCCCCGCCGTTCACGGGCCACTTGGAGCGCTCCACCGGGGCCAAACCGATTCCAATAGACTTCCACGGTTTGCGATAAACCAAGAATCCTTCCTAAGAGGGGGATTTCTTCGCCCTGTAAACCCCTCGGGTGCCCGGATCCGTCCCAGTGTTCGTCGAGATTCAAGACCGCTTCTGGGGCAATCGCCACCCAACCCAGTTGACGCACCACATCCGCGCCTCGAGTGCAACGCATCTCGACCAGTTCTCGAGCCGCCTTGGGCCCTCGACGACCCACAGAAGCGATCTGGCTGAGACGTTGCCACCAGGGCGCCCCTGGTTTGGACTGACCTATCGCGTACCGCGTGGCCATTAATAAATTGGACCAATTGACCGCCTTTAAGGCGTGTTTAGCCGTCCTGTCATCGGTCCCAAACCACGAGCTCACTTGTTGGGAGTTGGCCGAGCATCCGGCATCTTTCAGGAGTAACGCATAATACAGTTCCCCACGCATCGCTTGCGATAGGCCTAAAGTTTGGCCAATCGTCATCCCGATCCAACAGGTTCGGATGGCGTGCCCCATAGGTTCGCCCTCGGTCAGGTCTAACGCCCTCGATAATGATGCCACCAATTGGGCCGTGGATATGTCTGTGTGTGTCGATACAGTTTCGACCATCATGGTCCGTTCACCTCTCTCCCAGGTTACCAGGGATCCAACGGTTCCCCTAGGTTATACGAGGGATTTGAGGAAAGAGATCGAATCAAAGGGACCAACGCCAGGCCTTTCGGGAAGTTAACGCCCAACAATCAATCACGTAATGATGAATTGAGCTTTGCACTAGATAAAGATTCCCCTCTGGACTAACCCGTCCGTAGACCGCGCTATAAATTGGAACCGCATGCACCTCGATGTCGTTAATCAAGGTACCCGCAGGAGACACCACGAGGACCCGCGCTCGATGCGGGTAGGTAAGATTAATGCCCACATAGGCCCATCCCATTCGATTAACCCCCAAGAGGCAACTTTCTAAGATAGGGATCGGAGATTTTATTGAAATCT